>JBLIDR010000371.1:0-3297 GCA_047632655.1 Francisellaceae bacterium
TTAGCATTGGATTTATTCATTTTTGCTGCGGGGATGCTCATTATATTTTATAGTCCATATATTATCATTAAGTTGATTGGTGGACTCTTAGCTGGTGTTGCTACCGCTGCAATGTTTGTTTGGGCGCATGATGCAGCTCATGGCGCGTTGTTTAAAAACAGTAAAACTGCTGAAATACTAGGCACAATCATAATGCTACCATCTTTGAATATTTATAGAATGTGGTCCTTTGGGCACAATAAACTTCATCATGGTTTTACTTCTTTTTCGATTATTGATATGGTTTGGCGCCCATTAACGCCAAAAGAATACTCATCATTATCTAAACTAAAAAAAATAAGCTATCGCGCCGAGCGGAATTTTTTTTCATGTGCCTATCACTACCTTTTTAAAATATGGTGGCTTGAAATGGTTAAAATGAACCCAGGAAAAGACAAAACTCAACGTCAATTTTACCGTAATGGAAAGCTGGTGATTTTAGCTTATTTTTTAATAGCATCCACTCTGGCATATTTATTCTTCGGTGGCATCATAGTTATTGTTTCTGGCGTTATCGTACCATTTATCGTTTTTAATTATTTTATTGCAATGATAGTTTATTTACACCATACCCATCCAGACATTCCTTTCTTTGATAAAAAGCAAGGCTGGTCCCATTCAGTTGGCGCATTATATTGTAGTACGGTTGTACAAGGTTCGAAGCTATCAAAAATTTTGCTACATAATATTATGACACATGTTCCACATCATTTAGATCCTCGCATACCGTTTTATCATTTGCCACAAGCATACCAGGCGTTACAAAAAGCTCATGGACAATATTTCCATGAATATAACTTTAAATGGGGATATGTACGTAATATTTTCAAACAATGCAAATTATATGATTTTGAAAATAAAAACTGGATGACTTTTCGCGAAGCAAGAGAGAGCGAACTTCAGCGTGATTTGCACTTATAATTCAGATTCTTCTATATGTTTAATCAATCCCCCATCCCTCTTAACTCTTTGCTTAATCATAACACCTAACAATTCAACTGAACCAACAATTCGCACAGACTTTTTTGCTCTAGTAATGGCGGTGTAAAGTAACTCTTTTGTCATAATCTGATTCGGTTTTTCAGGCAAGGCTATCAGCACATCTAAAAACTCAGAGCCCTGACTTTTATGAATACTCATCGCATATGCTGTTGTGTATTGTGGTAATTTAGAAGGTGAATATTTTTTATATCCACCTTTCCCATCTTCAAAATATATTTGCAGCTTATCATCAGAGTTAGGCAAGCAAATTCCAATATCACCATTACTAAGATTTAGATTAGACGTCTTCACATTTTGACTAATCATTATTGGTTTTCCAGCATACCAGGTATTAGAATTTGAAATTAATTTATGGTAAGCTAATCCATTTTCAACATGATAATTAATACCCTCAACTCCATAACGTCCAATGTTGTTTGAACACAAAACTTGAAAATGATTAAACGCCTGAAAAGCATTGTCCACATTGGATAAATTCTTGCGAACGACTTGAATATATTCAATGTACTTAGAAACAATAAACATCAAAGCATTAACACCATGTGGCAATAGGCTAACTGTATTGTCCTTCGAAGTTAACACCTCAAAAGCCAAATCATTTTTCTGAGCATTAACGGCTAAAGCCAAATCTTTAATTGCACCACCAAAGCGATAAGTTTTTTTCAACTCATAAGTGTATTGAGGTAAGGCTATGGTTAAATCAGATAAAACAGAACCAACCTCAACTGATGATAATTGGTGCTTATCGCCCAATAATATTATCCTAGCACTTGGCTTCAATGCTTGAAGCAATTTTGACATTAACGCGACATCAATCATTGAGGCTTCATCAATCACAACCACATCATATGGTAAACAATTTGTATGATTATATTTAAAATATGGTGAGAAATATTTAGGCTGCAGCAGACCATGAATGGTGCTTACCTTTTCTGGTATTTTTTCTAAAGTGTTACCCAACTCCTTTTTTAGCCATGATTTACTACCCACAATCGACGCCTGTAAACGAGAGGAGGCTTTACCTGTTGGGGCAGCTAACGCAATATGGATATTTTCTGATCCCGCCAAAGCTATTAACGCACCTAACAATTTAATAACTGTTGTCGTTTTTCCTGTACCTGGACCGCCAGTGATTATGCTGAAGTTGTGTTTAATTGAATTTTCAACTGCAGAGCGTTGCCAATCTACACCATCGACACTTGTATCAATTTTGCCCAAAGGAAATAATTGATTTAATATTCGATTAATTTCTTCTTCAGCAGGTTCTAATTTAGTATTTAATAAGTGCTTTATTAGGCGTGTTATATTCACTTCATATTTCCAGTAACGGTAAAAATAAAGTTGCTTGTTATCGATAACGAATGGTTTTATGACCTGTCCATCTGAAGCTAAACCAGATGCAATAAGCAATTTTACTTGCTCGCCTAATAAATAAATGCACGTATGACCGTTATTTATCCCATTTGACAATTGGCAAATAATATCATTAATTTTATTTATATTATTTTCGCTTACACCAACTAATCTTGAACAAAAAAAATTAGCTAAAGACTTATCAACGGCAGCATATTCTAGCTTCTCTTCATTGCTCACAGTCATACCAGTTCCTTGCCAGTAAAAATCTTATCCAACTGTTGTAATTTTTTCTCTTCTAGTTGCTCAAAAAAAACACCAGAGGCTGAATCAAGATGGTTCATACCCCGCACAAAAAAACAAAAGGTACCACCGAAATATTTATCATAACTATAGTCTGGTAATGATTGCTCTAAAAATCTTTGTAAAACAAGCGCATAAATCCATAACTGTAAGCCATAGTTATGTTCTTTCATAACCTCTATCATTCCAATAGAGCTATAATCATTAAGACTATTACTCTTATAATCAGCCAGATAATATTTTCCATTACAGATAAAGATCAAATCAATAAAACCCGTTAGTAATCCTTCAATTTCCTTATACTCCAAGGACTGAAAAGTCTTTTCATTTAATAATATTTTATTTATACCTAACGTATTAAATTTTGAAACTGACAAATAGAATGGCATTTCCTTTAATATATTTTGATATGCTAACTGTGAAAGATTATTATTTTCAAGCTCCCTAATCGGCATTGTTACAACTGTTTGCAATAACTCTTTAGTTTGATCTAAGCAGGTTTCTGGAAGTGAATAACGCTCACATAAATTTTTAATTTTTCCTATCATACCTTCTGAGTAAATTTCTTGAGCTAGGGCAAAAAAACTGAACCTTTCTAAA
>JBLIDR010000372.1:0-3277 GCA_047632655.1 Francisellaceae bacterium
TGTACTTAACGCTGGTGGCATAATTGACATATACCATCAATCTATATCAAGCTCTGATAAAGGATTACGAGACCATATCGAAAAAATTAGCGATACACTGTTAGAAATATATCATCGTGCTAAGTCAAAAGGTCTTTCAACTAATATAGTCGCTAATCAAATTGCTGAAGAACGTTTTGGTTGATTTTTATACTTTGAATCTGCTGTTGTAAAAGGTGGGTTGCATCTGACATAGGTTTTGTTCATGATATTAAGCCTTAACGAGATACGAAAGTTTCATTATGGTTTTTCAAGGGTGACCTTTCGGTCCCCTCGCAGTGATACTTTGTGAACCCGGTCAGACCTGGAAGGGAACCACCGGATATTTTTGGTTTATAAATTAGCACCTTTAAATAAGATGTATATAAAATCTTTTGTATTTGAATTCTGTATCAATAACACGTTATACATATATATAGACTGTAATTCGTTTGTCTAAATTAGATGTTGATTAATTTGCCAATACATTGAGAGACATGGTCTGATTGCATAATTATTCACAGGCTCTAAATACAACCATCGTTCAGTTTTATATAATAGGCTTATATTGCATCCTAACGCGGTTGATTTTTTTGTTGAGGATTACACCTCACCACTTAGCAGCCTCAGTTAACTCTTCTTTCACTAAAACCAAAATATTTACATCAAGCATAAATCCTGTTAAATATTTTTTATGTGGGACAGTTGGATGTACTCGGCTAAGTCACAGGTCAATCGTTTAGTATGAATTAATTACCAGCATGTTGTTGATGACTTTACAAAACTCATACTTTGATAAATGAAACCGAACTTCGATTATGATTAAGTTAAAGCTTAACTTGTGTACTTAAGAATATAGTCATATATCTTATATTCTGGTTATCGCAAAGTTCTTTAATATTTCTAGCTCTTGACAGTATAAGAGTCTTCTATAATCTTGTCTGTCTTGAAGACATCAAAGGTTTATTATATGAATGAATTCACATTCAGGAGAGTTAATACTACTGACAACCCTGCAGCAGAGAAAGTAGAGTCGGAATTAACACGTTCTTTTGAAGCTCTGGAAGTGAGGGACTTCAGGCAAGTGATAGAGATTGCTAAAAGACTCTTGAAAAGCGGTCAAAAAATTTCGCAAGCTCACTATTTGATAGCTAGAGTGACTATAGAAACAAGGCAACTGGATGTTGCATTAAAAGCACTTGAGACAGCTGTAGAACTTGATGCATCAATATCAGAATATTGGGCTTTTTTGGCAATAGTTTATAGTCAAACCGGAAATATGCTAAAAGCAGAAAACGCTGCTAGGAAAGCCCAAAAAATAGGTAGTAATAAAGCATATGTTCTACATCCAATTGCCCATGTATTGAGTATTTTAGGGTACTTTAAGGAAGCTAAAAATAATCTCCAAAAAGCGACTCAAATATCACCCGATATTTCAATTTATCATCGTGCTCTTGGTGTTTGCTTAATAGAAACGGGTGATTTGATAGGCGCGCAGCGATCGCTTAATAGAGCAGTACTTCTTAACCCAAATGATGCTGAGTCATGGTGGGTTTTATCTTCACTGGTGAAAGCAAAAGACAATGTCATGGCAGATCAATTAATTGCCATCATGAATAAGACTAAAACACTTCCAAGGCAACTTGCCTATCTAGGTTATGCGGCAGGAAAGTTATTTGAGGATAATAAATGTTGGGATAAAGCATTTGAAGCATTTGAACGTGGCGCAGCTGCAAAACGTTGTCTCGTTGATTATGACCGGTTCGAAGCCCTAAAAACCTTTGAAATGCTTAAAACAGTCTGTACAGAGAATTGGCTGCAAACTTCCGTTAATGATCTTGAAGAATCAGCTCCAATATTTATTATTGGACAGCCACGCACTGGAACAACTCTTGTCGATAGAATTATTTCAAGCCATAGTTTAGTGCACTCAGCAGGTGAACCCTTGCAGTTGGCAATGTCTCTGCGGGCGATAACAGGTTCCCGGACTAAAGAATTTATTTCAGCAGAATTAATCAACAAGTCTAAAAATATTTCGTGTGTCGAATTGGCTGAATCCTATTTGTCTGGATTATCCAATCTTCGAGGCACGACTCCATATTTTATTGATAAATTTCCAATGAACTTTATGTTAGTGGGGTTTATTGTTAAAGCATTTCCAAAGGCCAAAATTATTCATGTTACCCGTGGTCCAGCAGATACCTGTCTTGCCATTTTTAAACAGCTATTCGAAGAAGTTTACCAGCACAGTTATGATCAATGCGAGATGGCTGAACATTATGTTATGTATCGTAATTTAATGGACCATTGGCATAA
This sequence comes from Francisellaceae bacterium, assembly GCA_047632655.1. Taxonomy (GTDB): domain Bacteria; phylum Pseudomonadota; class Gammaproteobacteria; order Francisellales; family Francisellaceae; genus CAJXRW01. The sequence continues at coordinate 2,335 of JBLIDR010000372.1, forward strand.
TATTATGCCCGGTAAAATTTTTGATATTGCTTATGAAGATGTTGTCGCAGATAACGCAAGTCAAGGCCGTAGACTTATTCAATTTTTAGGTCTTGATTGGGAAGATGCTTGTATCAGTTTTGAAAAAAATAATGCAGCGGTTGTCACTGCTAGTGCTGTACAGGTTCGTGAAAAAGCACATAATCGTTCAGTCGGCCGATGGAAGAATTATAATAAACAGCTTGCTTCGACAGTGGATATCTTAAAATCTGCTGGTATTTCTCCATAATATGGGTCGATTCATTGACGGCCAGTATTATTTTGTTCAGTAACACCAATACGAGATTTGAAAGTATAAACACTAATCTTTGATTAATAGTTGTTGTATTTCTTTCTAAGGTCAAATAATGGGTTTAATTGCTTCATTTATTGGTTGAATGAAGCTAATAAAACTTCCATACAACTCAGCTTATCTAGGAAACTAATTTGGTATTGGTTTCACACTATTAATTAAATCTAAGGGTGAAGGTTGAAAAGGATTTACTTAATTTGATCAAACACCTTAAGATCTCTAAACTTGTTCATGTCATAAATTGCACAAACATTTAGAAATGACTCAATGCACTTTATGTTGCAACGATAATGGTTCAACTAGTTTCTCTATTAGCTATTTACCTTTAAATTTATATTTAATAAATTCAATATAGTCACCATTAGATTATTATGCACAGTACTTTAAGTATTTAGTCAACCTACAATAGTTTTTGTTTTGTCAATATGGTAAAAATAACTAACTAAATAGAAAAATTTAAATTAAATAGCTACAATTATTCACATCCCCCTGTGTCAGAATAGTTGTCACCCTTAAAATTTAATATTTTTTAGAACGGGGAGCGGTAATTGAACCATAAATGTCTAGTTATTCATCAGAAAGAAAAGAAGCTATTTTAAGCAAATTGTTGCC
>JBLIDR010000373.1:0-3276 GCA_047632655.1 Francisellaceae bacterium
AGTTTGGCATTGCGCAGCAGTTAATTTCTTTGTAATAACTTTTCATATTTTAACCTTCAAATTACTTGTATTGACAGTATAATACATTATATGGTACTATTGCAATACCACTAGTACAATATATGGAAATAAACATAATGATGGATTTAAAGCAAATCAGAGAGAGTATACTTAATATAAATGATATTCATGAAGATACGGGTATAAGTATATCTTATTTATATAAGCTCAGAAGCGGAGAAAAAAAGAATCCGACTTATGAAAAGATGCAGACATTGAGTGATTATTTTTCTAAGTGATTCGGCCTTTTGCTTCAACAATTGCCTTGCAAAGTGATTTGTATTTTAACTCGCAAACCCTAGTTGCCTTTTTAAGCTCCAAGTCAGTGACATGGGTATAATCATCTTTATTATTTTTCAGTATTTTATATACAGATGTTCTATTGAATCCTAGCTCATCAATTAATTTTCCTTGATGAAAGCCGCATTTTTCAACTAAATCATTTATCAAGTCTTTTAATATTAGGTGATTATTATTTTTAACTCTTGGTGTTATTGCCATGTTATTTTATCCTTAATTTTAAGTAAATGCTGGTTCATCATCTTCATTAATATCATCTATATCTGGCATTGCCTGTTTGACCTCACCAGTTTGTTTGTCTACCAAATCAGCGTATGCGCTAGCTGTATTTGTTATTTTTTCTTGGGATGGTGTGATGTCTTTTGACTCATTGAATGACCTTATATCTCTATAATTATCAATTTCAACAGCTCTGGCAGTATCTTCATTCATCGCGGTTTTGCTTAATACATATTTAATTGCTTTAGCACAATACATTTCTATAGCCCAGTCAACATAAGGAGAAAACTTAGCGTTTTTAGTAGGGCTTTTACCAACTATTTGTAATATTTTACCAATTGAAACCCATGCATTAGATATAACACCAGTTTTGTGTTCCTTTACTGATATGAGTATTCCTTTCAAATTAGCATTAACCCATGACGGATCATACTCTTTACGCTCATCAATATTGCTTTTCAATGTTACAGTCTCATCAAATCCATTGTCTATCATTTCAAAACTATCACATTTGTAGACTGGTTTTGATTTTACAGCTTTGCCAGACCTTTCAGCCAAAGCGAGCCATCCTTTATATCCGATCACTGCTTCGGCATCATATTTATATTTTACTATATAAGCTTGGCCTAAATTTTTTGCCAGTGGTAAACCAACTTCGGCAATCATTAATGCAGATTTTAATATAGAAATTGGGGTGCATTTAGATAAATTTTCATCAAGAGCAATATTTATAATCGTTGCTTGAAACTTATCTGACTTGGTTTTATCATTAGCAAATAATGATAATATTCTTTTTTCAGTTTCCTTGTGATTAATTAATGTTTTAATTTCTGTATTTCTTTTAGCTACTTCATTGCTCATGATATTTTCCTTGTTTTCTGGTTGAAATTATTTATCTTATTAACTATCTGCTTTTTAATTATTTCTATCTGCTTTTTGATTAGTTCAATAGCTTCATTGTCACGTTCGATTCTTATTATATGTAGTGATGTTTCAAAGTTTGGATTGTATAAAGTGTAATCACACCACTCCAATTCTAAAACATACATTTGCATTTGCATCTGAGTCATATACAAAGGGCTTATGTGAGCCTTGCCGCCTATCACAGCATTAATATAATTAGCATCGTTGGGGCATTTTATTTCAATAGCACCATTATCACCAACTAAGCCATCTGGCGAAACGCCCACAAATTGATCAAGCAAAGCAAATCCAATCTGTTTGACTTCATTACCTGTTAATTCCTCATATGAAACCCTAGCATCATCCTCAAGGTCATTTCCTGCACTTGTATCTTTACTAGAAAATCTTATACGGTCATCAAGCTTGCCAGTCAATATCTCAGCAACCTTTGAAGCTATTAGTTTTTCTTTAGTCACACCATCACCAAACATGATATTCATATTTGATGCGCTCAAAACTCCAAGTTTAGCATCTAGCCATTCATTTGTGCCTTGGTTACAATCAACAACCGTGTAATTCTTGGTTATTATTTCAGGCTCATCATCAGGGAAATCAAACTCTAACATTATGACACTTCAACATTCTGAGCATCAAGGCCGATATCTTTTGTGATATCCAAGAAGTGAGCTTTAATCTTTTCAGGATCAATATTGATTTTGGCCTTCACTTCAAAAGATGAAATGATAGTAAATATTCTTTTCCCGTCATCAGCGATAACAGGTTTTTTAATTTCAACATCTGGTAACATTCTAGGATCAGGAGCAAATGGTATATGAACCCTATTCGATACAGTTTCCTTGATAGCCTTCTGGATAGCTATTTCTTTATCAATCTCAGCTTTCTTTGCAGCTTCAACCGCATTTTCAGCAGCTTTCTTTTCAGCTTCATATCTCGCATTGGCAGCAATATCACGATCACGCTTTGCCTTTTCTTCAACTTCAATTCTAATCCGCATATTCTCAGCTTCAACAGCCAAGACCATGCCGTCAATTTTATCCTTGGCAGTCGTAGAAATTAAACCCTTGCTAGTTATTGATCCAAGCAACACCAAGCCATCAACATTAATTGCATTGCTATCTATATTCTTTTCTTCACAAATCGCTTTTAAATACGTTTCTAGGCACTTTTTAGCAAGTTCCAGCCTGCCAGCTTCAAAAGTATCAACTTGCGTGGCTACGGCTTTATATGCTGTCACATATAGATCATTTATAGCTTTATGCTTACCTTTGAATAAAACTATCGGTTCACTAATAGAAGTTAAGAATTCTTTACACTTCTCATTAAGAAACTTTTTATCTTTATTAATGTTAGCCATTAACTTTTTAGATTGAGCAACGGTGTCTTGTGTCACAACAATATTATATTTATCATTGATCTCAGTTTGGATAAAAGATTTTAACTCGTCCATATTTTCATTGATTGTTAAGTTATGATTTACTACTAATTCCATTTTATTATCCTTTGGTTTGTTGTTATCGCACAGTAATTATATTACTAAATAGTTTTAAATGCAACTATATAGTTATAAAATATAACAATAATATTATGGCTTTTATTACTAGATTGTTATACTATTATTGAGCGATAACAACAAAAGGAAAAAATCATGAGAATCATAAACGCTTCAGAAGAAAGAAAAATATCAAACCTGAACGGAGAATTAACCGAATGCATTGAAGCTATAGAAGAGTTTGAAAGGCTTTATGGGCAAATCCCTATGGATTGCTTACAGAC
>JBLIDR010000374.1:0-3272 GCA_047632655.1 Francisellaceae bacterium
AAGACCAAAATTACTGCTAGAATTCTCATTATTATCCTTTATATAAATTTAGTGCCAAACTTTAGGTAAACATAACGAGCCTGTAGAATTACTCGTTTTTATTATAATTATTTAATCAAAATACTCTAACTGGATTATTTTCTTTTAACAATCAAAAACGTTTACGTTTTTGGCGATTTTAATTTTTGCATTGTTAAATATTCAATAATGGGGAATGTATTTCTTACTCTATGTTTTTAGACGGTTTTAATGGTGGGATGATGGGATTTCAAGCCCTAATGCAGGCTACTTCTTAACTTCTCAATGTTATGAACAAGGCAATACAGTTGCCATTGAGTATTCACTTTTTCTTGCCCGCGCAACGTGAATTTATTCATGCCTTTATTGACGGTAATATTGCCAAATACAGGTTCAATTGCCCCTAATCGTTTGCTGTATTGTCGTCGTCCAATAGGACTGTCTATTTTTACCTTCATTCGGTCGCTATGACTGATATTTTGTCCCTTACCTAGTAAAAATTGTACTTGTCGACCCGTCAATTAAAAAATGGGTGGCTATGTATTTAAAAGGAATGACGCTAGATCTGGTGTAATATTAGTTTGGCATCGCCAACTTCAGCTTTGAACCTTGCTATTTTTTAATATAATGGAACCACTGCTTAGCCGTTTCAACCTTCATCATGTATCGAGTAAATTATATATTTATATTTCTCTAGATAAATATCAGAAGGTTAATTAATTAGACAATCATTCAAAGGTGATAGATATTTTGGTTCCTCTCTCACTTGAAAGCGCTAATGACCAATTTTGGTGTTCACATAAACGCTTTACTATCGATAAACCAAAACCATAACCTGTACTTTGGCTTCCTTTTACCGCGGGGTCTGTTATATCACCTGAAATACCTTGATCAATACCTGGGCCTGTATCAGCCACAATAAGTGTGCTATTTATCATCTCAATAGTGACCTTACCTTCTTGAGTATATTGAAATGCATTGCCAAGTAAATTGTCTAATAATACCGTTAACATACCTGGTTGTGCGTAGATTTCTCTATCACAATTGTCGTTTACTTCCACTTCTATCGGTTTGTCATTTATAAGGTGATGCTGGTCAATTATAGATTGTTCAATTAATGGCAATATTTTTACATCCTGCTTGTGTATATCTGTATGCTCTTCTCTGGCAAGGGTAAGCAATGTGGTAACGGTTTGCTCCATTTGAGTACTTGCTTGAGATATACGATCGATAACAGCATTATTCTTATCCGCAGAGTGTTGATTACGATAAACTTCCACAGCATTTTTAATAATGGCAACAGGCGTTCTCAATTCATGACTTACGTCACGCGTAAAGCACTTTTCTCTGAGTAAGTTTTGATTGATTTTCGCCATGGCGCTTTCTAAGGTTTGCGCTAAAATTCCTATCTCATTATTTGGAAATTGTTGTGCAAACTTATCAGGAATATTTTCAGGTGCAACCCCATTCACTAATTCGGCAAGCTGCTTCAATGGCTTCGCAGTATTTCTGCCGAGCTGCCACGCCATAATAAAAGCAATGAACACTAAGCCTAAGCCCGATGTCATCATTACTTGTAATACGCTACCACTGATAGGACGCACTAATAATATTTCGCTTACTTCTGCGACAAGATAAGTATTTTCTGTGTTTGGTAAAGCGAATAAATGATAGTGACGATCATTATCACCTGAAAACTCTTTTCTTCTTGGCTCAGCAATATAGCGTTCCCTAATATCTACAGGTAACGTATTTTTTGAGAAGTATAGCTGCATATAACTTACTCGAGATTCTGGCCATACATTGTTTTGATCAAAACTTTGCTGTAAGTATTGTGCTTCGTTTCTGACTTCGCGTTCAATAAAATCGTCTTCAAGGCTGTACATTAAAAGGAAGCAAAAAATGCCATAAATAGTGGAAATAAACAGCGTAAACAAACAAAACTGACTTACTATTTTTCGACATAAACTATGAAATTTAATCGGTTGTTGTTTTTGATTTTTATTCATCGTTTTTTACGTCCAAAACAAAGCCAATACCATGCATAGTTTTTATCATCGGATAATCAAAAGGTTTATCTAGCAGATTTCTTAACTGATATATATGAGATCTCAGCGCATCAGATTCTGTTGGTTCATCACCCCATAGTTTTTGAGATAATTTTGAGCGACTAACCACTTGCGGATATGCTTCAGCCAATATGATAAGAATACGGTAGCTCATACTGTGTAACCCAAGATTTTTTCCAGAACGTGTTACTTGTTTTCTTTTTCTATCAATGATTAGCTGATCAAAAGTTAATATATCATTGGTTTGTAATAAATGGCGTCTTGATAAAGCAAAACAACGAACTTCAAGTTCTTCTAAAGAAAAAGGTTTAGTTAAATAATCATCTGCACCTGTGGTAAAACCTGAAATTTTATCGTCAATGCTGTCTCTTGCCGTTAACATGATAATAGGCACGTGATGACTAGCTTTTTCACGCAGTTGCTTGCAAACTTCAAGCCCGTCCATTACCGGTAAATTTAAATCGAGAATGACTAAATCATAATGATTAGCTAATGCCAGTTCCAATCCTTGAGCGCCTTGATTAGCAAAATCTAAAACATGACCTTTGTCTTCCATATAGTCCGCAATATTCTGAGCAATACTTTGCTGATCTTCAACGACTAACATATATAAAGATTGATTATTCATTTAGTTTCTCAAATTAATGAGCCCCTAAAAATTTTCATTTGGAAAATACTAAGGGCTGATTTCATTACAACGTTTTTAACATACTTTGTGCAGGTTTGTAATCTGGCTTTGCAGTAATCAACTGATTCAAGGTTGCTTTTGCATTGGCAGTTTGCCCGAGTTTAACTTGAGTTTCTGCTATTTTCATATCTAGATTTGGACTATTAATCGCTTTTTGTGCCACTTTCATCAAAGCTAATGCTTGTTCAAAATCAAGTGTTGTATCCGCTATTTTTAAGAAATAGAAGCCATACATACCAACAAGTGGAATATAGTATTCATCCTGCATATTCACTAGCATGTCCAATGCTGATTTATCACCATCAATGAATTTAGAGACCACTGCCATGGTTTTGTCTTCAATTTCAATTTCTGACTTTACAGGTGTTAGCCCCAAACTGTAATGGTCAAGTATTTTTGGAAGGTTATTAAGCCACATTACACAATATTCTTCTTTTCTGAGCTGGGGCAATATAATCGATAGTGGAATTCAGTCTTTTATTATTATAATAACGAAT
>JBLIDR010000375.1:0-3271 GCA_047632655.1 Francisellaceae bacterium
ATAATTCCAGTGATAACAGAAAGACCCTGTGCAAACAAACTAATGCTTGCTGTGCCCATAAACAATTTCAGCAGTGATTTTTCTTTATCCATTTAATTATAAAAACCTTTATTATTTGAAGCATATAACTGATTTTCCGTCTATTGCCATCATGCCGCAATGCGTGGCATCCTGACAATCGTTCATCCAGGCAATAAACGCCATTTTGAATTTTTTTTGGGTTCATCGCTGAGAATACACTCACTATCGTGTGAGAAGATGGAATACCATTTTTAAAGAGAGAAAAAATTTTTCAGCCAATATATATTGTCCTGCCCATAAGCAGATATTTCATCCCAATCTTCAGAGCCGGCTATGGCTGCTGTTATCACTAAAAATAAGATTCAAATGGTTTATGTGTAATCTTCCACTTTTGACGTGGTTCTCTGATAATTAAGATATGCTCTAGCAAGGCTAATCCATTCTTTTGGACTTCTCTGCCACGTAAAGTAAAGTATAAAATCACAGGTAAATATGATTTGCTACCAGATCGTTTTTAAAGAAATGACCTTGTGATATTAGTCACTATAGGTGAGCAACCTAACTGGTTATTTTATAGTCGTTACGTGATTTAGCCCTACTTGTTAACGTAAAATACGCATAATTAATAACTAAATTTAATGCAAAAAAAAACTAAACATTCGTAATCTTGTCCTGCAACGCGAGCCTTTACTTATTGGAGATCAACAAACTCAAGTCTCATTTGTTAAGTGTGGCAACAAATAACATGAGAACCCAATTAAAATCACGAGTTATTAATCTAGTCTTTACCCCGTGTTTTTTATTGGCCTACTTCAAAAAATATTATTAAAACACAATCATTATAATTTTATTAAAATTCATTTAGATCAAAGTTTTTTTATGGCACTCAAAATCTTGGTAATGTAAGCATCCCATGTAAAATCTTTAACTAAATTATGCGCTTCAACACATTGTTTTTCATAGTTTTCACCAATTAAAATACTTTCAATGACATTTGATAATTCCACATTATCATTACAAAATACTCCAGCAGTAAAGTCTGTGCCAAATGTTTTTACAAACTCATCATAAGATGGAACTATAACAGGCGTATAGAAATACATAGTTTCAATTGATGCCGAAAATGCGCTCCATTTTGGTGTTGTATTGACAAAAACTCTAGCTTCTTTTAGTAAATTATAATAGGTATCTCTATCCTTGTTATTGCCTTTATCTAGATACCCGTAACAAAAGACATCTTTGGGTAAGGACAGTAATCTAAAATCATGCTCTATTAACCCAATAAAGTGTAAACTTAAATCAGGGTGCTTACTTTTTAATTGATTAAAGGCATCGATCAAAGCAACTGCGCCTTCAATATATTTTGGCGAACCAATGAACAAAATTTTATGAGATGTTCTTTTTGTTTTCAAAATTTCATTTTGCGAAGCTGTATAAACTGAATTTATTACGTTACCAAGATAAACTATTTTACTCTTATAGTGTTCCTTCATAAACTCAGCCATAATCGGAAATAATGGAAAAACTATATCTGACTTATTAATTTGACTGTTCTGACGTTTAATAAATTGTCGTTCTAGAATATTTGGTTTTTTATTAAGAAAATAATTAATGTAATGCTCATATGTCCAATCTCCAAATTGTATGGAAGGTTTATCTGTGTATCGCGAAGTAGAGAAATCAAAATTAAGAAAAATAAAAGCATCGGATTTAGGATACTGTTTTACAGCGTGCTTAATTTTGAAATGAGCTTCCAAATAGAACATTAAAGACCGAGAATAATTATAACAATTTGTTTTATCAATAAAGTTTACTACTTTATAAATAATATAATTAAAATATTTTCTTAATATTTTATTTGGAGTAATGTCTATTCTGTTTACTTGAATTCCTTTTTTTTCTAATGTTGTTGTAAAAAAGTAAGGGACATTTGACCATATACTTATTTTACTTGAGTCACCGTAAGTAAATACCGTAATTTCTCTTATTTTTTTCATATTAATCTCTTTCTAGGTATAACTTAACTTGTTCTACTTAACTCTTTTCGTTTTTATCAAACTAGATGCCGTTTCATTCATTAAATGAGTTCTTCATTTATATTTGGATTTAGCAGGACATTGCCTGCCGGTTGCCAGTTTCTCGGACTCCCTGACCATCTATTCGCATTTTCTTCTAGCTTTGTTTTATAAAGCGGCTGTCTTTTTGCTAAAATATCAACGGCAACATTAAATACTGCACCAGAAATAACACGTACTAACTTACCTTGTGTTTGTGTTTGTTGGTAATGCAATCCACGTAAAATGCCTTGAGCAGATTTACAATAACTATCCTGCACAAAGGGGTTCGAACCCGTTTTACCCATAAACTCATCAGCACGAAAGGTTTCCATAAAGAAATCACGCTAATCGCCGAATACATTGACTTCAATAATTTTTACATCTTCAATTTCGGTATCAATAAACTTCACTATATAGTTCCATTGGCAATATTATAAAGATACTGGCCGTAACCTGTTTTCTTTAATTTCATAGCCTGTTCAAGTAACGCATCTTTGCTTAACCAGCCTTGCACGTAGGCAATTTCCTCTAAACAAGCGACTTTAAAGCCTTGCCTATGCTCAATTGTTTGCACGAAATGTCCGGCTTCAAGCAATGAATCATGCGTGCCCGTATCGAGCCACGCAAAACCTCGACCTAATATCTCAACGTTGAGTTCACCACGCGTTAAGTAGGCAAGATTAACATCGGTGATCTCTAACTCACCACGCACTGAAGGCTTGATTGATTTTGCAATATTAACCACATCGTTATCATAGAAATATAGGCCCGTTACAGCGTAATTTGACTTTGGTTGTTCAGGTTTTTCTTCAATGCTTAATGCTTTGCCATCGTTATCGAATTCAACAACACCAAAGCGATGCGGATCTGTTACGTGATAACCAAATACTGAAGCCCCTTTTTCAACCTTAGCGGCCGCTAATAATTTATCAGAGAAATGCTGTCCGTAGAAAATATTGTCACCCAACACTAATGCAACATTACTTTCGCCTATAAACTCTTCACCAATAATAAAAGCTTGCGCTAAACCATCTGGTGAAGGCTGCTCTTTATAGCTAATTTCAATACCAAACTGGCTGCCATCGCTCAACATTCGTTTAAAGTTAGGCAAGTCGTCCGGTGTTGAAATAATTAAGACTTCCTTTATACCGGCCAACATTAATACCGATAAAGGATAAAAAATCATTGGCTTA
>JBLIDR010000376.1:0-3259 GCA_047632655.1 Francisellaceae bacterium
ATATGCTTAAAATATTCCACTAGCCCCGTCACAGCCAAAATATGCTGATTGATGCCTGTGCTGAGGGCACTCCACTAGATGATTTATCCAAAGATAGAGAATAATAAACCTACCTTTCATAAACTAAACCGGCCATGTGTGAGCTTGGCTTGAACTATTTCTACACCAATTTTTTTTTGGATCTTTGCGACTATTGACATTTCACTGCCATTACAAAGCAATACAGATTGCCCAGATCGCCCCATTCTCCCTGTTCTTCCAGCTCTATGCTGATAATCTTCTGCTTTTGTGGGAATATCATAATTTATAACATAATCAATATCATCAATATCTAAGCCACGAGCTGCAACATCAGATGCGACCAGGATTTTTAATTCCCCAGATTTAAATTTTCTAATCGTATTTGCCCTAGAAATTTTATTCTGTTCTCCATGGATTGATCCAACTAACAAATTTTTATAACTTAATTTTTTTGCCACGAAATCTACATCAAGATTTTTATGCAAGAAAATTAAAATTTTTGCAGGTTCTGTTGCATTAATAAAACTACGAATAGTGTCATTTTTTCTATTATTATCTATTGTCAAATAGCTATGTGTAATTGTAGATTTTTCTTCTGTATTATCAATCAAATGCACCTCGTCAATAAACGAATTCGCTATTGATAAAGCATCATTTTTAATAGTTGCCGAACCTAATATATATTGTAACTGCATAGTTTTAGTCAAGATTTTATCAATAGTTTGCAGGCTATCATCTTCTAACATTCGGTCAGCTTCATCTATTATGCAATATTTTAAATGTGCTGCTTTAAGTTTTTTCTGCTCTATAAGTTCTAGTATTCTACCAACTGAACCCACGACAATTTGTGGTTTTTTCTTTAGCTTTTCTTTTTGTCTTTCTATTGATGCTTTACCAATCAAAGCCAAGGATTTAATTCCTATATTAGAGAATGTTTGGTTTAGAAAGTTAGTAATTTGAATAGCCAACTCATGTGTTGGCGTGAAAAAAACAACTTGAGTGTGGGCACTGTTACCTGATAATATTTTGTCAAGTAGTGGTAATATATAGGCTAATGTTTTACCACTTCCTGTTGGTGACTTAAGCCATACATTATCACCTTTTAATATAGGTTCATAAGCCAACCTTTGTATGTTTGATGGTGTATGTATTTTTGCTGTAGCTAATGCTTGCACTATGTTTTCGCTAATTTGTAAACCTGTAAAGCTCATATTGAATTTTTTCGTAATATAAAGTTTATTAATTATAGCATACTGTAACAGGATGGGTGTTAAGGTACGTGAGCTGAACCACCACTATTATGAGTCTAATTGCAGAAATGGGGTCAGCCTGCCATCTATAATGCCATTTTTTCCTGTGTGTAAGGTTGTACTTAGCTAAGTCCTCTGGAACAGGTCTGTCGTATGAACTGATGGTTTGCTTGCTAGTGGGTCAAAGCTGCTAAACAACAAACTCAACCTTATCTATACCTGTAATCCCATTCAATTCAGAGCGGGCAATTACAACATCATCAAAATATATGTTCTGCTTGAAATTAATGCCGTATTCACCAGCGTTGCACTTAATATTAATTGTCTGAAATGATCTCTCTTGTTCAGGTAAAATCTCTTCAGCAACTGATAATAATTGATGTATACGCTTAATTTCTTCGAAATGAATTTTATTTGGGTCAATGTGTAAATTTAAAGAATTAACATTCAAGGAAATTGCTTGATTAAAAGGAATAATACTTTTTGCTGAAATTCTTAAACGATCAGTATAAGAATCAATACCTATCTCTCCTTCAATCATAACGATATCATCTAACTTAATAGTATCTTTAACCTGTTCATAAAGATCAGAAAAAACCATCATTTCCAGACGCTCTGAGCTATCATCAAGGGTTATGAAACTAATAATAGAGCCTTTCTTAGTTTTTCTTTGTACCATTGAAATCACCACACCAGAAAACTTAACAGATACCTTTCTATGTGTTGGCTGTAATTGAGAAAGTTTTGGTATCTTAAATAACTCAAGCCAGTACTTAACTTCATCAATCAAATGGCCTGAGAGTGACATCCCTATTACTTGTTTCTCATACTGCAAGAATTCACGAAATGTCCATTTTTTACATTCAACATATTGATGGCTAAAATCTACATCAACATTAGAGGGTAGCATATTCTTGCTGAACCCAAACAAATCATTTTGTCCAGTTGAAGCGTCTTTATTTAATTGTTCAGCAGCTCGAATTGCATCAGCCATAGTTGCAAGTGTTTGAGCCCTATGATTAGTCATCCCATCAAAAGATCCAGAATAAGTCAAGGCCTCTAATACACGCTTATTTACCTTGGTTAAATCAACTCGCTGGCAAAAATCAAAAATATCTTTATAGTCGCCATTTTTCTTACGTTCCTTAACAATCATATCAATAACGGCTTCACCCATCCCCTTAATTGCACCTAGACCATAAACAACTTCTCTGGAATCATTAACTGTAAAATAGTATGAGCTATGATTCACATGTGGATTAATAACTTTGACATTGATAGCCTTACACTCAAGTAAAAAGTTTACAATTTTATCGGTATTATCCATGTCAGAAGAAAGCAAAGCTGCCATGAACTCAGAAGTATAATGAGCTTTTAACCAAGATGTTTGGTATGCAATTAGGGCATAAGCAGCTGAATGGGATTTGTTGAAACCGTACTTTGCAAATTCTTCCATCAAATCAAAAATTGATGTGGCTAGGTCTTTATCTAAACCATTAGCAATTGAGCCCTTTTCAAAAACCTCTCGTTGCGTTGCCATTTCAATCGGATCTTTTTTACCCATAGCTCGACGCAGAATGTCGGCACCACCAAGAGAATATTTAGCAAGGATTTGGGCAATTTGCATAACTTGTTCTTGATATAAAATAGTACCATATGTCTGTTTTAATACAGACTCAAGACTTGGATGCGGGTACTTGACGCTTTGACGTCCATGTTTGCAATTAACAAAATCATCAACCATTCCTGATCCTAACGGACCGGGTCGATACAAAGCAACTAATGCGATTATATCTTCAAAGCAATCTGGTAATAATTTAGATATTAATTGTTTCATCCCTGATGATTCAAGCTGAAAAACCCCTGTTGTTTCAGCCCTTTGCAGTAATGCGAATGATGCTTTATCATCCATTGGTATTTTGTCAATTTCAACTTTAGGTTCATTATTTTTTTCAAGCTTAGCATTAATGATTTTTAAAGCAGTATCA
>JBLIDR010000377.1:0-3251 GCA_047632655.1 Francisellaceae bacterium
TAATAAAAAATAAATTTTCACATTTTAAGGTGATAATATTTTGAACATTAATTTAAAATCAATTGCAGAGTTAAAATAGATTACATTTTTTTCAAAACATCTAGGGACGTATCTTTTTTAAGACAATCCGCTATATCTTTCAAGTCCTTATCACTCCCAATCATGGCAATAAGTCTGTATTGACTCATTCCGGCTTGATTTGCCAGCCTTAAAATATCTGGTCGATATCGCTTATAGGCACGGTTCGAAGGAATTGAACATAACATTACTGCAATTAAAAAACATATAATAGGGCACGAAATATAAAAATACCAATTGTGAATACTTGCAAGATCCACTCCGATCCAACGTTCAATCCAATGCCCATGCACCCCAAATGAAATGACAATGCCCAATATTATAAACACGATTACCAAATTACCACCAGCGCTACTAATTCTTTCATTTGCCAATAGTAATGCGCCATAAAGTTCTTTATCTACTTCTGAAATGTATTCTTTTTTATTTTCCATGATTCTCTACAATCTAACACGCATACTTGGAGTTACTTAACAGAGTAGTTAAGCTGAACTATTAAGCAAGGGTTACTAGAAGCTATGAATAATTTAGTTTTGCTCTTGTCAGGCTAATTATTGTTCAATTTTAGTAATGTAACTTTAATCTACTATAGCATCCATGTAAGAGACAAACATAATGCCTTTGTAGTCAATTATGCGATGTTTATGCTTTTATAATATTAATCCTTTCTGTCTCAGATCACTGAAAAGCTCTTGGACAACTACTGAACACTTACCAAGGCCATTAGAGTCTAACCATTTCATTTCTTCAATTTCAGAATCGACCGATAAAATCCCATCAAATTCTGCCTGGTAGCAGGTAATCTTAACCATAATACCTTTTGGCTTTCCATCAGCTTGCGCTTTAAAGGTGCCATAATATTCCATACTTTTTGCTATGATATCTACTGATAACTCTTCTTTAATTTCTCTGATTAACGCCTGTTGATCATTCTCACCGACATCTCTCTTTCCGCCAGGAATATAATAAGTATCCTTACCTTCTGAACGAGCACACAACACCTTCTTGTCTTTTATATATACCCAAGCAAGTTTATCTATTTCAGTGGCCATGTTCATTCCTTTATATTTTTAAATCAAGTTACAGAAATGATTAAAATCCTTGCTTAGTCAAATACCGATCCAACTCTGAAGCAAACGCCTGAGACTGTTGATTACCAAAAGGTTTAGTTTTAGTCTGAACCATTCCAGTTTCACGCAGCTCAGTAAAAAAATTTCTCATCGCTAATGCTCGACCGATGTTAGATTTGGTATACATTTGACCCTTTGAAGTAATGACTATCCCACCCTTTTGTACTGCTTCATCCGCTAAAGGAATGTCGGAGGTGATAATTAAATCACCCTCATCAACTAAAGTAACAATATGATCATCCGCCACATCAAAGCCTTTGTTTACTCGAATAGAACGAATGTAATTTGAAGCTGGATGATACATGTTTTGATTCGCAACTAAGATGCATTCAATTTTTCTTTTATTTGCAGCTCGATATAAAATTTCTTTAATTTGCTTTGGGCAGGCATCAGCGTCAATTAATATTTTCAATTCGTGTTCTCTTGTTAGATATACAAAGATGGTTAATTGACAAAGATACTACAATATTTTATTTTTATGATAAAGTGTTCATTTTAATTATCTGGTTTAGGCTCTCATACCCATACTACTTGTATGCCCATATAATGAACTTTGTTGAATTTGTGTATAGGAAACAAAACTGTTACTAGCAAATGCGCTCATTGTACCTAAACTCAAAACTGCTATTAATAATACTGCGGCTACTTTTTTCATATCGTTTTCCTTAATCTTAGCAAATCTCTGTTTAAACTGTTGTATTTGCTTTCTATAAATACATAGTAATGCTTTTATATTTAGAAAGCAAGACGCTATATAATATATTTAGAATATAGCTTTTTTTAAGACAATAATGAATGCTACGGCTAAGCCCCAATAAATATGATTATAAGTTATTTCACCCTTACCACTGATCAATCATTTCTTGACTAATACTTTTGAATCGCTCTCTAATCCTCATTCTAAGTGATTTATGCTCACTACTCAAAAAATCATCTCGCGGTAAACCATTAATATCACGGCCAAACAAATGGATTAAAAACTGTTTTAATAAATTAGAGGAAATATTATCTGAATGGTTATCTATATAAAATCTGAGCAACGCTTCTTCTATATAACTTAAACAGGAGGTGTTATTAACATTTATATTACCTCTAAAATTTCTATAATTTTCAGTCTTAGATATAAAAGATATGAGCTCGTCAATTAGACTTTTTTCATTAATTTTGGATATTATATCTTCTTCAGGTGTAGTTGAAATGCAACTCACCTGAAGTTCCCGCAGAGCATTTGATAAATAATTTGACCTTAAGAAACCACTAGAGCCATGTTTATGATTAAAAGTATTAGCACCATCCTCGCTTTCAACAAAGTTAGCTGACCTATAATTATTAACAGCTTCAATTAATGGTGTTATTACCTCTAAGAGCTGGGTTACCCTATATTCTTCTTTATCCTTATCTTTATCTATCAATGATTGTAAAAAATATCTATTCTTAAAAAAATGATAATCTTCATTTAATATTAATTCTCCAGAATAATTATGAGAAACCTTTTTATTTGAGTTAAAGCGACGCCCATGGTGATAATGTGTTTTATTATATGTCCTCTCAGCAGTTGAGAAATCAGTTATAGTATTAGCATCCGTGTACATAGTTGATTGAGCCCCAATATAACCTACGACCGAGGTTTTTTTAAATCCTTGTGAATTTAAGGCGCCCATTAAAGCAGCTGCTATATCGATTGAACTACAAACTAATAAATGTATTTTTAAATTAGACTGTGCATATTGAGGAATATATCTAGACATCCAATCAGCAAGATCTTTAATATCGATAAAATTTGATATACTACGACCATGAGGAATATCAATAATCTGTATCAATTTATTCGGATGATTTCTGCTAGAATGAGCCGTAATATATATAACACTATATGGTCTAACTTTTTTAAAAACTCCATCAACTTTTTATTAGTTAATTCTAAGTGAGCAAGATAATTTAACTTAATATTTTTCTCTAAACTGATCACCATTACTTTCCGCAGCGGCACAAAAATTTATCCGACATATTTGCAATTGGCGTGATTGCAACAAATTTCTTTTT
>JBLIDR010000378.1:0-3236 GCA_047632655.1 Francisellaceae bacterium
AACAGACACATCAAAACTAAAAGGGGTTTTTTGTAAAATTTTATCATTCTTATTTAATCCATACTCTTTATGCATCCAATTTATTCTGTTAATAACTCCATCATGTTCTAACATAACTCCCTTAGGTTTGCCAGTAGACCCAGAAGTATAAATTACATAAGCCAAGCTACTCGGGCCATTAACCTGTTCTAAATTATCAGCACTTTGTTTTAAGAGATCAGCTTTTACATCATCACTATCTATTACTAATAACTCATCAAGATGTATCTTATCTAAAAATCCAGCTTTTGATAATATATCTTTTTGTGTAATTATTAGGCCTTCGTGTGAATCTTCGATCATATACTCTAAGCGATCTTGTGGATAATCAGGATCAAGTGGTACATAAGCACCTCCTGCTTTTAAGATCCCTAATATACCAATTATCATATCTAGTGATCTTTCTACACATAAACCAATTAAACTATCTGGCGTTAAATCTTTTTTATTTTGTTTTTTATATTTAGCTCGAATGAGGCGAGCTAATTTATTTGATTTTTGATTAAGATCTTTATAACTTAATTTTAGATCTTCAAATATTACAGCGATATTATCTGGGGTTGTCTTAACCTGATGCTCAAATAACTGATGAATAGTTTTATCTTTTGGATAAGGGGCGGAGGTGTCATTCCAGTCAATTAATATTTGTTTAGATTTCTCACCCAATAAAACCTGATGAGTTTCGTTAAAATCTAAGTCATCTATTATGCTTAAAAAAGTTTTATTATAAGCCTCCACAATCATCTTAATTTTCTCAGATGAAAATAAATCATCATCATAAGTTAAATTAAGGTAAATTTCTCCCATTGCTATATGACACTGAAACACAAATGGGAAATTTGTTTCTTCAAAACCACTTTCCTGAACAATTTTTACATTTTGAAAACCCTTAGTATCCTCATAAACATGAAAATGAACATAATTAAATAGCACTTCAAATAAACTATCATTATTTGCTAGTTTATTAATTTCAGCTAAAGGATAACGTCTGTGTTTATAAATCTCTTGTTTTTTATTAAATACCGATAAAATAAAATCTTTCCAGCCTAGCTCATCAACTTTAACTCTAAATGGTAAAGAATTTAAAAATAACCCTAAAACTTTTTCTGATCCTTCTTGCTCAGGTCTACCATTATGCACAACTCCAGATAAGACATCTTGTCTTCCTGTAATAAAACTTAAAACCCGCAAATGAACTGCTAAAAATACAGTATCTAAGCTTACCCCAAGTTCTTTAGCATAATTTTGCAATGCGACTGCTTTTTCTTTATCAAGGTTAATAGATATATTTGCAACACCTTTTGGCTTATAACCTTTCTCAAGAGGAAATTTAGGTAAAATCATTGAGTCTAAATCTACCACTTCATTTGACCAAAAATGTCTATCTTCTTTCGAGGATATTGATTTTAACTCTAATGCTACAAAGTCTTTGTAGTCTATTGGTAACGCGCTTATTTTTGGAGATTTTCCTTGGAGCATCAAATCATATAATTTAACAAATTCAGTAAATAGCGCGGCAACGCTCCAGCCATCAAATATGGCATGATGAAATGAGAATCCAATATCAAATAGATCACCTTTTAATTTATGAACAACAATACGAAAAAGTGGCGCTTGCTCAATATCAAATGCTTGATACCTTTCAAGTTCACGCCAAGCTTCTACCAATTTATTCTGTTTAAAACTTGCTTCTTGGCTAATATCAATAAAATCTATTGGCAATTTAATCTTATTATATACTAACTGCAATGGCGCGCTATATTTAGAAAAGTGAAATGACGTTACTAACGTCGAATGTGATTTAGCCAAAAGATCCCAAACTTTTATAAACTTTTTCTCAATAAGTTTCCCTTGCATACGATAATTAAAAACATCGTGATATACAGAACTAGATCCTGTCTCCATTTGAGAGTGAAACAACATCCCCGCCTGTAGTGTTGCAATTGGGTAAGCATCAATGATTTCATCAGGCAGTTTATTTTTATCTTCTTTTGAAATCAATTCAAATGGCTTTATTATTTTTATCTTTAGACTGACACCTTCTCCTCGTATTAAATTGTTGCCCAAATCTACTATGGTTGAATATTTAAATAAATCACTTACGCTCATCTCAAAGCCAGATGACCTAACTCGAGAGACAATTTTTATAGATAAAATAGAATCTCCGCCAACACTGAAGAAATTATCGTGTATTCCAACTTTATCAAGCTTTAGAACTTCACTCCAAATATCAGCTAGCTCCTGCTCAAGATCATTTCTTGGCGCAACATACTCTTCACCCATCAGGCTCATATCAGGCTCAGGCAAAGCGCGCCTATTAATTTTTCCATTTGGAGTAAGTGGCATCTCATCTAATTTTACAAAAGCCGCTGGCACCATGTAATCAGGAAGAGTTTCCGATAAATAAAATTTTAAATGATCAATTTCTGGAGCTTTCGTATCTTTAGCTATCACATAATAGGCCGCTAAATATTTTTGTCCTTCTTTTTCTTTATCTATAACACTAACTTGTGAAATATCTTCATGCTTAGCTAATACATTTTCTATCTCCCCTAGCTCTATCCTAAAGCCGCGAATTTTAACTTGGAAATCGGTTCGACCTAAATATTCAATATTACCATCGGGTAGCCACCTTACTAAATCGCCAGTTTTATAAATTCTATCTGATTCACTTGAACCTAATTCGTTAACAAATGGATTAGTAATAAATCTCTCTTTGGTTAATTCTTCTTGATTTAAATAACCTCGAGCTAATCCCACTCCTCCTATATACAACTCACCAGGCACACCTATTGAGCATGGGGTTAGATTTTTATTCAATATATATAATTGAGTATTATCTATTGATTTTCCAATAGGGACACTAGCCAGATCACTCTTAGCTAAACCAGCGCAATCATAGAAACTTACATCAATAGATGCCTCGGTTGGTCCATATAAATTATTAAGTTTTAAAGATAATTTATCTAAAACCATCTTAGCTAAAGGCAATGGTAAAGCTTCACCACTACAGAAAATATCTTTTAATGAGCTAAGTTTGGAGAATGATAAATCACCTGCTTCAATATAATCCATAAAAACTTGCAGCATTGAAGGCACAAAGTGCATTTTGGTAATACCAAATTTCTCAATAGATTCGAGTAGATACTCTGGATCTTTATGACCTTCTGGCTTGGCAAATACTAACTGACCACCGT
>JBLIDR010000379.1:0-3231 GCA_047632655.1 Francisellaceae bacterium
AAAGCTTTGGCATGATAAGTCCCTATTTTTTTGGTGAGTTCTTGATTTAATTTAGGAGTTAAAGGGTTGGTTCTTGCAAGAACACCTGGTTGGAAAAAGAAGGTTGAGTAGGTTCCCATTTCATGATGGTCTGTTAAAATATTAGGAAGCCAGTCATGAAATGTTATTAATCGGGCACGAGATTCTGGAAGTTGTGCAGGCATCCAATCTCTGTTCAAATCGAACCAATAATGATTGGTCCTGCCACCAGGCCATACTTCACTATATTCCCGATCGTTCGGGTCTGGATTTAAATGAATACTTTTATTGGAGTTTACCCAATAGGCAAACCGCTGTAAGCCATCAGGATTAAAGGATGGGTCCAATAAAATAATAGTATTATCTAAGAGTTCTTTTACGTCATTACTTTCTGCAGCTGCTAAATAATAAGCGACTAACAATGCCGCATTGGCGCCACTTGGTTCGTTACCATGTATAGAGTAGCCTTGATATACCACCAGTGGTCTGTTTTCTGAAGGAATAAAACCATTCGTAGCATCCTTATGTGTTTTTTTAATGCTTTCAATTTGTTGATGATTTTTTGGCGCCGTAATAGTTAGTAATAGCAAGGGCCTGTCTTCAAATGTTTTGCCTCTATCCTCGATTGTTATTCTATCGGATGCATTAGCGAGGGCGTACATATATTGCACTAATTTATCGTGAGTAACATGCCATTCGCCAACTTGATGGCCAATAATTTGCTCTGGAGTCGGGATGTTTTGGTTGTAGCTAACATCCTGCGGAAGATAATAGGATAAATCAATAGTGTTTTGTGCTTTAATGGTGGAACCGATTAATAAGCAAAGGCATAAAATTTTATTCATTCGTTTAAATCTTTTTATTAAAATTAGTGTTTTTCACCAGGGTGGTAGGTGCTTACGGCGCGCTGTTTAACATCTTCTAGATAATAAGCAACATCTTTAAATTGAACATCGGCATACCGTTGTGCCTGATCGCTAAAGTGAGGTGATGCGGGGTCGCCACTTTGACCACCGGCAAGTATTGTTTTTGCTTTTACTTTATTTCCAAATTCAACAACGGCAACAAAACTATTCCCTCGGGTGCCATAAATGCGTTTTGTGGTTTGTTTGCTGCGCATACCAAATGCCGCCAATGCGCCCCATCTGGAAGTGGTCATGCCAACAGGAATACTTGGTAAACTGTCATTAAAAACTTGATTAATATTTCCGTCAAGCCTTTGGTATCTATTTATTTCGCCCCAAGGTGTATTCCACGAGCCAAAATCTTCATTTAACTTAGTAATGGCATTTTCAAAAGCCATGAGACGTTGCGCAACCGTAGCTTTAGTACTGAAATAAATGACTTTTTCCATATCACTTAAATATGAAGGAATCATAAGGTCGCTTAAAAATGATTGACCATAAAAATGAGCTAAGGACATCCCTACAGATTCTTTAGATACTGCAAAATTCCATGTACGCAAAACAGCGATTGGTTCTTTTAAGGAACCTACTTTATCCCTAGAAGCATCGTAGGCCTTAATTAAACTGGGAATGGCTACCTCAAAGGCAGGTAAATAAGGGTCGTAAGCCATGTCAATAAGTTTATCCAGCGTTAAATCTTGTGCTTTTTCTAATAAACGAATGGCATGAACCCCTCTAAAATTTTCTTGATTTATAGACATGTAGTTAGGGTAGTCACTCGGTTTTGGACTGTTTTCGGCAGCGCTTGTAAAGGGTGTAGAATTACAGTTTTGAATCCATCCATTGCTAGGGTTTACTACCGTAATTATTTCATCTACCGTATGCAATCCGTTCCAATCGGTTTCAGGGTTGCTACCATCAACAGGATTTTTATAATCAAATTTCGTGTTTCTTCTTGGAATAAAATCGCCATGATAATAAGCAATGGTGCCATCGGCATCGGCATATACCGTGTTGTTTGACGAATTGGTTCTTATATCCATCATGTTTCTAAATTCAGTATGGTTATTCAATTTAGTTCTGGTGAATGATTGTGTTAAAGCTTTTACAGGATCCCACATAATGGCAGTAGCAACCCAAGCACTGTCATTTTTTTGAGTAATGGGTCCGTGATGGGTTCGGTACATGGTAAAATCTTTTTCTTTTTGTACTCCACCATCTATATATTTTAAGCTTTGTTTAATAGCTTTTACGGGTCTTAATTCATCACCATATTTGTATTGATATCCGTTTTTAGTTTTCACTATAGTTTCAACAAAATCATCTTTAATATCGGTGTATGTTGAGGTATGCATCCATCCTGTTTTTTCATTAAACCCTTGATAGACAAAAAACTGCCCCCAAGTTACAGCACCATACGCATTAAGCCCTTCTTCACTCACCACATGCACTTCGCCACGAAAAAAGAAGGAGGTATGCGGGTTAATTAATAGCATGGCTTTACCAGACTCGGTTAATTTTCCAGAAATGGCAAAGCCATTAGAGCCCGCGGGTTCTAATTCATTAGATGTTGTAGAATCTTCAGTATCAGTTTTAAAAGTGTTTTGGGCTTGATTTTCATAAAAAGCCTGTATTTTTTTTGTAGAGACACCCTCAATATCACCGCCAATAGAACCTTCGCTAAAATACATAGGCATCCAAGGTTCAAAACGGGTTAATAATTTTGGTTTTACTTCCGGGTGAGTGTATAAATAATAATTGACACCATCGGCAAAGGCATTACATAATTTTTTTAACCAATCTGGACTATTTTCATAGTTTTCAATAGCCTCTTCTTCTGTCATAAATAATTTGGCTCTAAGATCGCTATACAACGCTTCCTCACCTTCAATTTCTGCAAGGCGGCCAATAGCCCACATGTAATTTTGTTCTACTCTGTTAAAATCATCTTCACATTGAGCATAAAGTAACCCAAAAACAGCATCGGCATCGGTTTTTCCATATATATGTGGCACGCCAAAATCATCTCGTATAATTTGTGTGTTTACGCTATGAGCTTCCCAGCGTGATAATTCAGATGGAGTTTGTTTTGTACAGGCCGTAAAAACGATGATTAGTAAAAAATAATAATACTTCAAAGTGTCTAAATTTTAGTTAATTTATTTGATTTAAATATAAATCCCTTCCTTCTGCAAGCTATCTAAGTTTATATAAAATATCCCATACCAATTTTTAATGTTATAGTATACCAATATTGGATATTATTGTAGTTATATAAAGTAAAATGAATAAATATAAAGTATAAATG
>JBLIDR010000380.1:0-3229 GCA_047632655.1 Francisellaceae bacterium
TTTCTTCAACAACTGGAAGCTGGTTATCGTCGGCTTCAATAATTAATGCAGATTCATTATTCATGTTTTCGTCCTGAATCATTTTATTTTCCAGATATAATAAATATACACTGTAAATTAGAACGCAAAATAATATTAATATAACTAACCTATTTAAGTAGTCAAACCAATTTAAATATCCTTTACTTCTCTTTTTATTATGCGCCGATGTTAATCTGATTAGCTCATTGTTAACGTCTTTGGCTGAAAACTCCAAAAATTCAGCATATCGTTTCACATAGCTGATTTTGACCTTGAATGGATAAATTTCATCTGTTAGATTATTATGCTCTAAGTTTAGTAAAACTGATTCAGTCAACCCTAACTTACTGGCTATAAAAGAAATAGATAAGTTTTTAGATTCTCGCCTCTCTTTTAAATTCAGATTAGGTGATCCCATAGAGTAAGTCCTTTAGTTTTATTATTTAGATAAATATAACCTACATTATTATAGTGTAAGTTTTCTATTTGTTACAAGCGAGACTAAATTTATCTTTATCTGTAATGAAACTATTCATCAAATGCTTATATTCCTTGCTATGTTTTTTGACCAGTATTAGAATTAGGCAGTATTATAATTGAAAGCGTAAGATATGTTTAATTCTACTAAAGAACTAATTGATGATATTCGACAAGGTAAAATGATTATTTTGCTTGATGATGAAGACCGTGAGAATGAGGGTGACTTTGCTATGGCGGCAGAACATGTGACGCCAGAAAAAATAAATTTCATGGTTAAATATGGTAGAGGGCTAGTTTGTATGCCTTTGGTCGAGGAACGCTGCAAGCAGCTTAATATTGGTCTAATGTCACCTGGCAGTAATGGCAGTCAATTCGGTACAAATTTTACGATTTCTATCGAAGCAGCTGAGGGCGTTACCACTGGGATATCTGCAGCTGATAGAGCTCATACAATTAAAGCGGCTGTTTCAAAATCAGCAAAGCCAAAAGATATTGTTCAACCAGGACATATTTTTCCTATTATGGCTCAGAAAGGTGGAGTTTTAAGTCGTGCTGGACATACTGAAGGCACCTGTGACCTAGCAAGATTGGCAGGTTTGGAGCCAGCTGCCGTATTAGTAGAAATTCTTAATGAAGATGGTTCCATGGCTAGAAGAGATGATTTAAAACTCATTGCTAAAAAACATGGCTTAAAAATTGGCACAATTGCAGATTTAATTCGTTATCGGATTAAAAATGAAGTAACTGTTGAACGTATATCTAATCGAGAAGTCGAGACTGAGTATGGTAATTTCCATTTATATAGTTACTTAGATAAAATTGATAATCAAATTCATTATGCCTTTGTTAAGGGAGCTGTTGACGGTAAAGAAACGATTCCTGTCCGCGTCCATTATCAGGATTCCTTGTCTGATTTGTTTGGAATAAAGGCCTTGCAAAAAAGCTGGGCTTTGGGTGATGCGCTGACCTATATTGAAAAATCTGGTCAAGGTGTCGTTGTCGTTTTGTCTAATGCCGAAACATCGGATACTATTCTTAAAAGGTTAGATACATTTGATCTTGGAGCTCAGGCTAAATATGAAACTGAGATTAAAACAATTGGTACTGGTGCTAGGATATTACAGGATCTTGGTGTGCATAAAATGAAAGTATTAAGTGCTCCAAAAAGAATGACCGCTTTGTCTGGTTTTGGGCTTAAAGTCGAAGAATATATTACAAAATAAATGATAGGGGTGGTGTTATGTATCAAAATAAAATAGAAGGTGACTTTATTTATAAGCAAGGGCGTATCGCTATTATCGCTTCTAGATTTAATGGTTTAATAGTTGAAAGTCTTATTTCTGGCGCGCTTGACGCATTAAAGAGGCATGGTGTTCCAAAAGATAAAATTGATTTGATTTATGCTCCAGGAGCTTATGAGCTTCCAATGGTTGCTCAAAAAGTTGCACAAACTGGTAAGTTTCAAGGTATATTGGCTCTTGGCGCGGTTATAAGAGGGTCAACAGCACACTTTGAATTAGTAGCAGGAGAATGCGCGAAGGGTCTTTCAAATGTTGCTTTGTCATCAAATTTACCTGTTATTTTTGGTGTGTTGACGACGGATACTATTGAACAAGCAATTGAACGCGCTGGCACAAAGGCTGGTAATAAAGGAGCTGAAACAGCTTTAGCTTTAATTGAAACAATGAATGTTATGACTAATATTGAGAAATTATAAAAATGAGTTTAAAAGTGAAAGAACGTCGTCGAGCAAGATTACACGCAGTCCAAGCTTTATATCAGCAAGATATGGCTGGGAACTCTAGTGCTGAATTAAAAAGACAATATTATGCTGATAATGTTAATCGTCATCCTGTGGATTGGGAGTTTTTTAATAATTTAATTGACGGGATTGATGAATATACTGACGAGCTTGATGATAAAATTAAACCACTTGTTGATCGAGATTTTAAATCGATTAATCCCATTGAACTTGCAATTCTTCGTTTAGGTGTTTATGAATTGTTGTTTCGTTTAGATGTGCCTTATCAAGTAGTGATTAAGGAATATACCTCTAACGCTGATAATCTTGGGGCTGAAGATGGACATAAATTCATAAATAGTTTATTGGATAAGATAGCCAAAGATAATCGCAAGATATAAATCCTCTTTTATTGGGTCAGTTCTTATTCATTTGTTGTCGCGCCGCTGGTAGTTGTTCCAGTAACTAAAATATTGACAGTGGCTGACGAGCTATTTGTAATGGTACAAACTGCTGTTGTTTTATCAGTGCCACCTACGCAGCTATTTGTAGGGAAAGGTGTGCTCGCTTGTGTGTAAATAGAAGTATCGCTAGTCCCTAATAAAAAATATAAATACGGTACCTTATACGAAGTGACAGTTCCATCTATTGTTATACTTGTGCTTATGTAGCTAGTGTCGATGATTGAGGGTTTAACGTTGTCTACATTTGTTGTTGTGATCGTAAAAGCAGCGCTTGATAAAGATATAGATGTCAGGCAGTTGCTATATTGTGAATTACAAAATTTAATAGTCGTGAATGATAAAGTTGGATTAAGGATGCTAAGTGTCAAGGTTAGTGATGATGAAATTTGATCTAAAGGATTATCTATTGTTGAACTTGATGGGTAGTAAGTAAATGCATAAGTGTTTGATGGTGTGTACTGTAATGTCATATTAGTTATCACCGGTGATGGGATAAATGGGAAATTACCTCCGTTGTTGTTTC
>JBLIDR010000381.1:0-3228 GCA_047632655.1 Francisellaceae bacterium
CGCAGCATTACGGTCTAGCTTTTTATCAAGATCATCATTCAAATGGACGTCTAATGCCCAATGAAGCTTATTTCCCACACCCCAATGACCACGTATATATTCTGGCAATTTTTGATTGTTATTATCGTGGTCAGTAATATAATAACGCCACTCAGCAGTGAGTGGTGAGCCTACACCTCTTTGTGATATTGTCTCTGTAGCAATTAGAGTTTTTAAATCTTTGAATCCATTTTTTGGCAAGTGATTCAGGCACTTCTGTCGCGAAATACCTCCTGCGAACGCTTCTGCCATGGAAAACATCAATAGAGTCAAGAATCAAATTACTAAGAGAAGTTCCTTCTTCTGACATATAGCTTTTCACACATTCATAAAATTTACCGTGATTACCTTTAAGTGCTAAAACATAGTGCCAATCTTCCTGCCTTATTTTTCTCAGCAATATCTTTTTGTGTACCCATCGCATCAATAGAAATAGTACTGTCCTTGATGTCTAGCAAGTCGATTAACATTGGAATGGCGGTGATTTCATTTGATTTTTTATTAACAGTAACTTCTGCCATACTTAAACCCTGTGATTCAGACCACGCACTCACAATTTGTATTGGTTTTATTCCTTTAGCTGGGCACTTATTTCCTCTAACTGCTTTGCCATCAAAACAAAGATGATCTTCACTATCTTTTTTCAAAACTTTGAGATAATCTCACGAGTAAGATTTCCAATCTGGGTTGGATCTAATAAACAAAACAATCGTCTAAAAGTATCAGAGCTGGGGATCCCGCTTGATAAATTGATATATTTATCAAGCCAATCTTTTTTACAATTAGCAAAGACATTGATGTCTTCCCAAGTTGTGGCGCTATGAAATATTGCACAAATTGCAATAAATATAATATTAACCAAAGGATATGTTACTTTGGCTGCTTGCCTAGGATCTTCTAAATCATCTAAGTATTTAATAAATTCGTTCATATAGCCGGCTGGTAATGCTTCATACTATTAAATGTAGTAATAAATAAATTCATACAGCCTGTTAAATTACTAAATAATCGTAAATGCTTATGTATGTGAAACAATTCGACTTATTTAAGAGCAATACCTGATTGAATTACGTTCGTGCAATCCCCTTGGGTGAAGTCGGCCATAAAGTGAGAATATTTAAAAACAGTAATAGCAATCTAACCCTTATGCACATAGATATCCATACCAACAATGAATGGAGTAGAGCCGGTATATATTAAAAATTATTGGTGAAATTTAAGCGAGATTTCCCTGAGTGTATACCAAAACAGGTAGTTATGGTCCATGCCATAATTTTTAGAATTTTTATTGAATCCATACTTTAGGTTTTTTCATATGGTAAATAGTAAATAATAAAGATATGAACGCTAATATTGAACTAAGCAGTAAACTTAGTAAAGCCGTATAGTAACCATCATTAATGCCAACCGACATGTCAAGCGATGGACCTGATAATATTGAACCAAATATTAGCTGTCCAATGAACCCGCCTAAAACCATAAAAGTATTATTTAAGGCTATTGCTGTACCTGAAATATTTGAAGGAGCTATTCTTGGGATAAGAGAAAAAGCGATCACCACTCCTGAAGAAGATATTCCTGCACAAATTGAAAAAGCGACGAGACCAGTGTAATCAAATAGCACTGGAATTGCCATTATTATAAAAGTAACCACTCCAATAGTAGACAGTAATATAATAAAAAATTTACTAGCCTTAAGAGTTCTGCCAAAAATACCCACAAATACATTTCCAAATAAGAAGCTTAACCAATAGATCTCAGACAGCCCAAGTGAGGTTGATAATGAATAGTGATGCATATGTATAAAATAGTTACTGGCCCAATAACCGGCAAATGTCATAATAACTAACCAAGTAAAAAACGAATAGAAAAAAATACCGACAAGATTCCTATTTTTTAATAAGCTGACGACATCTTTCATTGATTGCTTGAAACTAGTGTCATATTCAGATTCTGATACATGTTTCCCCGTGTTCTTGACAATAGCAATAGAGACTAGTAGCAGAATAAAACAAAAAGCAACGATGAATGCATTGCATATATCCCAGCCATAATAACGTAGTAGCTCTCTAAAAGAATTATTAGCAAAAATTGCGGCAGATCCAGTCGCAATTTGTAGAATGGCAATACATATAGGTAAGTTTCTAGGCTGAAAAGTTCTTGCAGCAATAAATATAGCCGCAACATATGAAACCGAACAACCGGCTCCTATTATAATGCGACTTAACCCAAGAAAAAAAAGATCAGATGCTTGCCAATACAATATACTACCAATTAAAGTAAAAAAAATTCCAAGTGGAAAAATATATTTTAATCCAATTTTATCAAATGCAATCCCGTTAGGAATTTGTAAAATAGCATAAATTACAAAATATAAACCTGTAAATTCAATTACATCTGATTCAAGCATAGACATATCAGACACGAAATGTGAAGAAGTCGCAATAGGTGAAATTTGTAAAAACAATGATAAGGCTGCGTAGATAATTGCCACTGCAAACAATATATATTTCTTCTTTATGCTACGAGTCATTTTTCTGTTTTCTTGCTATTTAGCGACATGGTTAATAATCTCTGAGTTTCAGTTATAACAACTAAGAATAGCTCTTAACTTCTGCAAATAAAATAGTAAACTGACAATTATCGGCGTTAATGAAATTGACTAGCTTGCTTTTAGTAGCAGCTTTAGAAAATTGATACACTTATTAAGTAAGTTTATTGATTTTAATAAGGGTCCGTTATGAATAGCATTCAAATTTTAGCGATTAATATTAGCGTTGTTTAGTTACTCCCTGTCTTGGATATGTAACCTAATTTTAGACACATCTGTAACTTTGAGGCATACCTAAACTGGTCCTTTTATTTAGAGCGCCACAACCAATTTTTGACTCTTGTTTGTGACAATCCATTTCCCTGCCATGTATTTTATTACCCAGTATTCGTTTGTATCGTTGGATGCATAATTCACTATAATTTCTTTTTCCATATTGATTATATCTCTGCCAATACATTCGACCATGTTTTTTGATCATTTTTAAATGTTCGGTTCTCATTTGATGGGAGCTATCGCTAATCACTGCATTTTTATCTGGAGGAATAACGATATTGGCATCTTTAAATTCATCTGATATTTTTTGATATATATTATTGCTGTCATAGGCACCATCTAATGAAACGTGTTTTGCCTCA
>JBLIDR010000382.1:0-3225 GCA_047632655.1 Francisellaceae bacterium
ATAGTACAAAAATTATTACAACGTCCAGATAGGCTAATTGGGTTAATTTTAATAGGTAACAATCTTGTCAATATTGCAGCCTCTTCAATAGCTACTATAATTTGTATGCGTTTGTTCGGGCATTTAGGACTTGGCGTGGCAACTGCCATAACGACACTTTCTTTAACCTTAGTCATTTTAATTTTTGCCGAAGTCACGCCAAAAACACTCGCTGCTTTATACCCAGAGAAAATATCCTTCCCTAGCTCATTAATATTATTGCCGCTGCTTACTTTACTTTACCCATTTGTCTATTTAGTCAATGGAATATGTAACGGTTTATTAGCGCTTATGCGTGTTCGACCTGCCGGTGGCGGTGACGATACTAATAGTCTAAGCCGCGAAGAACTGCGCACCGTTGTGCATGAAGCAGGCGCCATGATCCCAAAAAAACATCAAGAGATGTTGGTGGGTATTTTAGATCTCGAAAAAGTGACTGCAGAAGACATCATGGTGCCTCGCAGTGACATTATGGCTATTGATATAAATGACGAATGGAAAGACATTCAAAAACAACTGGTAAATGCACAACATACAAGAGTACTAGTATATCGAGATAGCATTGATGATGCAGTTGGTTTTGTTCATGTTCGTGATGCTTTAAGATTGTTGTCAAAAGATCAATTTACTAAGGCCAGTTTATTACGTGCAGTGCGTGAAATTTATTTTACGCCTGAGTCCACTCCCCTACATACTCTAATGTATAAGTTTCAAGCAGCTAAAGAACGGATTGGTCTGGTGGTCGATGAGTATGGCGACATTCAAGGGTTAGTTACCTTAGAAGATATTTTAGAAGAAATTATTGGTGATTTTACCACCAGCTTTTTGCCTTATCATAGTAAAGAAGCAAACTTGCAACAAGATGGTAGCGTTTTACTAGATGGTAGCGCCAATATACGTGAGCTTAATAAAGAATTGGATTGGCAATTTCCTACTGAAGGTCCTAAAACTTTAAACGGATTGATTCTTGAGTATTTAGAAGATATTCCAGAAGCAAATATCAGTTTGCGCCTTGCCGGTTATCCAATCGAAGTATTAGAAATGAAAGACAACATGGTAAAGACTGTGCGGGTGATACCTGAATTCTTTCGTGATGAGGAAATGAATTCTTCGGAATAGTTGTTAATTATTAAAATTTTTGAAAATTAACCTTTCTTTTTTCTCGGTTACTTTTTATTTTATTTTTTAAAAACTCTACCTTTTCGTTCAAATTTGACAGGCGATCATATATGTCCTGTAGCTCATCATCGTGAGCCAGTTGCGATTGATTCACATGGTATTCCAACGCCTGTTGCAATACAGTTGGCAAAGTTTTGCTTTTCATAATTAAGATATCGGTTCATACAGGGGATTTCTTAAGTCTAATTGATTTATATATCAGCATATTTAAATAGGGTGATAGATACTCTCTATTTTGCCTGCACCTACAACCAGATTATAATCAACAATCACAATACTGGAGGTATCAAACAGCATAGATTGTTTCTCAACATGCACTTCTTCCAAAAAATAACTAACAAATGGCATATGGCTAACAATCAAAATAACACTTGGTTTTGATGACCGTTCAAACAAAACCTTAATGAAGTCGTGAGCAATTTTAGGCTCACCTTCAGGTATTACGTCCTCGCATATTTTTTTTTCAGTCACAACAACATGCTTGTTGAGTTGCTGAAATGTTTGCTGTGCTCGAGGATAGCTGCTTACCAAAGCAATATCGATCGACACATCCTCTGATAAATAATTATTTAACCATTTACCTGCAGTCCTAGCCTGTTTTTCACCTAAGCTGGTTAAGCTTCGCGTCTTATCCTGCTTCCGGAACCTCTCAGCTTCCCCATGACGCATAATAATTAACTTCATAATATTCGCAGAATGTGTATTTGGAAAAACAATATAGCAAAAATTATAATTAAAAATCTGTACCTTTAAAAAATTAGTTTATGCTTTGATTGTTACTTTCTTTGTGGAAAGAGAATTTTGCTTAAAAGCGCCTACGATAATCGTCAATTTAATTATATAGAATTGGCTAACGGCCTGCGAATTTTGTTAGTGCAAGATCCTAGTTGTGTAAAAATTGCTTGCTCTATTACTTTTAACGTTGGTCATTTTAATGATGACAAAAATTGCTATGGCATTAATCACTTACTAGAGCATATGTTGTTTTTAGGTAACAGTGTGTTCACAGAAGCCAACGCTTTTAATGATTTTATTGCCACGAATGGAGGCAGCATTAATGCATTGACCGGAACAGAATACAGCAGTTACTCTTATGAGATTGCAGCTGAATATGAACAACAAGCCTTAACCCATTTATACGCAATGATCAGTAAACCTTCTTTTAATGAAGCACTTATTGAAAAAGAAATTAATACAATCGATGCTGAATTTTTATTAAAACAAAAAGACGATTTAAGACGTCTTTATCAGGTTCATAAAGAGACATGTAACCCAGACCATCCTTTTAGTCAGTTTTCGGTGGGAAATAAGCAAACATTTTCACCTTTTAGCCCATTGCAAATCAAACAAAAATTACTAAGAATTTTTGAGCGTTTTTATCAACCTCAAAATGCTTGTTTATGTTTAGTTAGCCCGCAAAAGCTTGCAGTCAGCGAGCAATCTGTTCGTAAACAGTTTAACGATTGGCCATCAAATAAGTATCTACCTGTCGAGCCGCTTCCAACATTATATCTCAAGCAGAACTTAGGTGTGCAGATCAATATTTTGCCTTTACAAAATGTACGTAGAATGATTATTACCTTTGTACTACCCCAGCAGCGCTCTCATTACAGAAGTAAACCTTTAAGTGTTCTGGGCCATATATTAGGTGATGAAGGTAAAGGGGGATTGTTATATTTTTATAAAAAGAAGAACTGGGCGACTAGTTTAAATGCAGGTGGCGGCATAGAAGGTAGTAATTTCAAAGATTTCAACATAAACCTTCAACTGACAGATGAAGGTATCAAATGCGCCGACGAGTTAATAACAGCACTTTTTTCGTATATTCAATTACTCAATAAAAACAGTCTCGAAAAATGGCGAATCGAAGAGACCGCCTCTCTCAATCAACTCATGTGGGACTTTCCTGAGCGGGCAAAGTCGATTGACGAAGCATGTCATTATAGCCAGACAATGTTCGAATACCCCCCAAAACATCTTATTGCAGGCGATTATCTTCTGGATAAA
>JBLIDR010000383.1:0-3222 GCA_047632655.1 Francisellaceae bacterium
GGATGCCAATATACAAAGTGAAGGCAGCCTATCAAGCAGCTGGGAACAACCTTTGTTGACAACACACACAACTATAAAAGGGTTAGAGTATCAGTCAAAAGTTTTACCATCGATTATTCTTGATGTTAGCCACACAAAAAAAAAACAGGACATTGATGTCACTATTTTATCACCAGATTTAAGTCTTTATGCAAACTTTAATGGCCAATGGAAACTGAATCGATGGATTGGGAGTTTTTCTAATTTCAAGTTACATGTAAATAAGAGCATATGGTCATTAATTGGACAGCCTAAATTAACCTATTTGCCTAATGGCATACAACTAGAAGATTTATGCCTAGTTAGTACTTCTTCACACGCTTGCATTAATGCATCAAAGCAAGATCAAGAGTTTTCTATACGCCCTGATGTAGAAATTAATAGCACTACATTGAATCAAATATTCAAAAATTATACAACCACCAGTGATTTCATACTTAAAGCTAGCATGAATCATCAAAAATACCTTGGCACAACTGCTAGATATGCTGCTGATATAACTACTGGGAAATTAGCTTTAATTAAGATCAATCAACATGAGAGTGGTGATGAAAATATTAATCTAAAAAACTTCTCTAATATAAATATAGCTCAAGCTAGAAGTGTTGGGATCATGAATAATAGCTCATTACTATCTAAGACTAATATTAAGTTTGATAACCAAAATTTTATTACTTTTAACATAAAGGCTTTTAATATTATTTCAAATAAAATAGATACTGTTTTTGTCGATGCCAAATTAATCTCACACATAAAAAAAATGGGCTTTATTACTTATCTCTTAAAACTGCCAATTAATATTCAAGGAGATTTTAATACAAATTTAACGTTATATGGCAGTTTAGATAATCCTAATTTTCAGGGCAAAGCCACCGTGACAAACATGAACATTGATCTTACACAAATTGGAACAAAATTAATCAATACCAATATCACAGCAACCGCTATTAGCCCGTTTGGGCTTGATATCGAAGGGATTTCATACATAAAGCAGTCTCCGATTAATCTTAAGGCTAGCCTTGCATACAATTTTGTATCGAGTAAAGCTAACTTAAACGCCAACATAACCACTAAAAACATTATGGCCGTGGATCTTCCTCAACTACAAATGAATGTCACTTCAGACTTAACGATAAAATCTAAAGATGAAGCTTTATATATCTCTGGTGAAATCGAAATTGATAAGGCAAAGATCATTATTGATGATGTTTCTAGCAATAGCAGTACCAATAATTTCAGCTCAGACATTGTATATATCAATAATCAAAATCAAATACTTTATAACAAGCTAGAATTACCTATCTATTCAAATTTAAAGGTAAACCTTGGCCAAGAAACAATGCTATATGGACTTGGTCTAAGTGGATATTTAATTGGTAAATTACAAGTTTTTTCAGCGCCAAATCAGCTAACAACTGCTTATGGTAATATTACAGTGAAAGACGGCGTATATAACAACTACGGTAAACGATTTAATATCACCAATAAATCAGGCATTGATTATAATTATTCACCGATTGACAACCCTAATTTGAATATCATAGCCGAATATCATCTACCGCCGGATGTTGTCCTTGCAAACAACACACCATCACAACTTGGCATAAAAATCCAAGGAACAGCAAGAAATCCTAAGCTAATACTTTTTTCCTCCCCAAGCATGTCTCAAGCAGATATACTAGCATATATTGTATTAGGTCATTCGCTACAACAGAATGCCAACCAAAATAATTCTGCGGCCATGCAATCTGCTGCTGTTGCCTTTGCCTTAAATGGTGGGAGCAGTACGGTCCTTGCAGAAATTCAAGAAAAATTAGGGATAACAGATTTATCTTTTGGATCAATGTCATCGGTACCAATGATGAGTGATCAATTAAATAATGATCCAGAGAATTCTACTCAAAATAATACAGCCCTCTTTATTGGAAAGTCAATTACCTCTAAATTTTATGTGAGTTATGGAATTTCTATTTTCACAGGTCAACAAGAAGTGGATACGGTCTATAAGCTCAGTGATAATTGGTCTATCAGAACTGATGCAACAACTTTAGATACGGGGGCTGATCTGATTTATCAGATTACGCCATAAGAAGATATCGAAGCATACTTTTATGAGCCTTGAACTTATATAACTTAAACCACGAATTTTAATACGTATATCTTATTATCATTATTTTTCTATAGGTCAGCAGAACATTTATTCTAGCATAATTAAGACGGCCATCATGCCGTTTGTTTAGACTATGCATATTAAAATTATAATATATTTATACCAACACCGGCAGAGAATAAGCCCATTGTTGGAATAGAATTAGCGCCCTGCATTTGTGTATAGGCACCTTGAAAATAAATATAATTATTCAAGTTCCAACCTCCACCAAGAGCCCAATATGCATTGTAATTAGTTTGAGAACCAGATCCTTGAATTCCATTCCTTGTAAGAGAACCTAAACCACCTTTAGCCATCACAAAAATATCAAAAGGCAAAGGCACTTGTAATTTCAGAGCTGTATGCCATCCGTTTAATGATGTGCTAGAGTTACCAGCCGTATTATTATATTTTAATTCGTTAAAACCATTATATCCAACTTCAACTGCCGCAATTGGTAAAAAGTAAATACCGACATTTGCCTCATATCCAAAACTTCCATCATTTTGAGAGGTAGATCCATTCGTAGAGCCCGTGGTTACTGGAACGCCATAACCACCATTGATATCTCCGTAGATTAATGCGCTTGCCTGAGTTGCTGATAATGCTAAACCAGTCGCTATTACCAAGGGTATTATTTGTTTCTTCAACATGTCATCTTGTCCTAAATTAGCTATATTTTATTTCAGTATAGTTAAGATTAATTAAGTTTTAGATGTTATATGAAAAAACTGAAGACATCGAAATTTATCAAAAAATTATCACGTTACTAGTTTATAGCGTTTAAACAATACTTAAGGGCATCTATTTACTGCTATAATTCATCTATCAGCAAAGAATAAGGAATAAGTCATGTCAAATAATAATCCTGGAGGACTAGCTGGTATTACAGCAGGTCAAACTTCAATTTGTACGGTTGGAAAGGAAGGCTTAGGTTTAAGCTATAGAGGTTATGATATCTATGATTTAGCTGAACATGCTACGTTTGAAGAAGTTGCTTATTTAATGTTGTATCAAAAATTACCAAATAAAAA
>JBLIDR010000384.1:0-3210 GCA_047632655.1 Francisellaceae bacterium
TTAGGCACCAACGTTTTGGCCTCCAGTTTATTTCATATACAAGCAGTCACAAACTTTTACCAATACGCTTATTAAAAAGTATGAGTATTATTCTTATCATTAAAAGTCCTGAGCACACTTCAAAGATTATAACTTTGCTGAAAAAAAGCATCCATTAAATCACCAAAAATGTACTAAGGTCACTTTACTGATTCTGAGATACAATATACTCACAGGTAGTAACCATAACTCATTGTTAAAATATTATTTAGATGCCAATTGTTTTAATGCTCTTTCTCGCTTAGTTGCTCTATTACTTTTAGTCATAGAAAATATTTTTTTATCTCGAATCCAATCTTGTTTAAATTCATTGGGAAGTATTTCAAAACCAGATTCAAATTGTAAAATTATTTTTGAAGCCATTTCATATGCTGCGAACAACTGAAACGTATTCCAAGGTGATTCATCAAAACTCAGTTTCGTTAATGAAGATAAAATCAATATGCAGCCATCTATTATTTCATCATTTAATTTATAGCGGACTGTCTTTGATAAAATCAAACCTATAAAAGCTGTTAGAAGGTGAGCGTCTTCGATAGTCCTAAATCGCTTATTATAATCGTTATGACCATCTCCTGGTAATATTTCCCCTACTGCACCTTCTAGCTCTATTCCCCCGTGCTTAACATCTGGCATCATATTCATGGGCGGCATTAGAATTTGCTTAACTTTTTTATCAGGAAGGTTAACTAAAACGGCTTTTAATACAGGTCTATCTCCATTATTACTGGATACTGCAACCACAATTAATTGCTCTGCTGAATTTGCCATCGACACAAAGCTTTTACTGCCAGTTAAAACACCTGTTGGTGACACCTTGGTTGTTAAATTTTTGGGGCGAACACCAGATATTTCTGACACGCAAAATGCAGCCCACTTTCTAGTATCTAAGCTTGGTAATAAACACTGTAATGCACCACGATATCCCACAGAAAAGGCTTGGCCAATAGACGTTACTCGCAAAGCCACGCTAAGTACTGTTAGCAATGGCGATTCGTAGTCCGAGCTTAATACATACTCCTCAAATTCTTGATATGATTTAAATTCATCTTTGGCAAGGGCATCGTTAATAATAGAAGATAAATTTGACATTTAATTACTCAATTATATTTTTAATTAGAGATAAGCTTTAATTTAACTGAAATAAAAAATATTAACTAAGTACTTGTATCTTTAGGCACCACAACACTATTGTTGGTTTTAAGTTGTTTAATTTTAGCTTCTAGACCATTTATTTTTTTGAGTAGTTGCAATCTAGTTTTATCCATAGCGGTGATCCCTTTGCCATGCTCTGATAAAGTTTTAGATAGGTTATCAGGAATACCTTTTATTGCTTTATCTACTTTTAATTCCACTGCTAAAACTTGATTTTTAAATGTTTGAATATTAGAAGACAAGCCTTGCTCTGACTGTTTTATTTGGCTAGCAATACTCGATTTTAACACTTGGATACTTTTATTGAGCTGGCTCACTTTAGATGAATGCTGGCTGTTCAATTTTTTCTGGGCATCCAAACTACGAGTATTGTCAGCTATGTCATTTTTATTGCGTTTATTGGCTACGTCCCATAACTTTCTAATTTCATGATCTTGCTCTTTTAATAAAATTTTAATAGCGTCGACTGACAAATTAGACTGCTCGTCAGTGCTGCTTAATCTCTGTTGTAAAACAGTCAATGCGGCTAATTGCTTATCAGACTGAATTTGGGACTGTTGTAAATGCACCAGAATCCCAATAGACAGTAAAATTGAGAATATGGTTAAAATCCAAAGTAATTTAGGTGCACCTGAAGCCGAACCGGTACCTGAGGTACGAACTCGACCACTGGGACGCTGACGGCCTGCAATTTCATCCCTTGATAACGCAATAGAGGCAAGTTGTTCAGGTTCTTGGTTCTTTTTCATAGGTCAGACTATATTAGAGGTGAGTTGAGGTTATTGTGTCATTCATAGGAAATTTGGCAAGCCAAGAGGTTACTTTGATCACAATTTCAACGATTATTAACTTAATAAATCGCCACTATGTTTGAATCTGAGTTATTTTCTAGCCATATTTATCGTACACTATCATTGATTCAACAATAGGTTTTTATCATGGCTCGTTTGGTTTTAGGTTCTAGCTCACCTTTTCGTAAAGCTTTATTAGAAAAACTCGATCTCAGTTTCGACTGCGATAGCCCAGACATCGACGAAACGCCACTAAAGGATGAACTTCCTAAAGACATGGTGGCTAGATTAGCCAAAGAAAAAGCAAACGCTATTGCTAAACGTCACCCTCAAGCCATTATTATAGCAAGCGATCAGTGTGCCACATTAGATGGTAAAATAATTGGCAAACCAGGGAACCATGAAAATGCTGTTCAACAACTTACTGCAGCGAGTGGTCGAACTGTCACTTTTTATACTAGCCTGTGCGTTTATAACGCAGGCACTAACCAATACCAAGAAACTGTTGAGCCATTTTATGTGTATTTTAGAACATTGACCGAAAGTCAAATTGGAAATTACCTAACAAAAGAACAGCCTTATAATTGTGCTGGTAGCTTTAAATCGGAAGGATTAGGCATTAGTCTATTTGAAAGGCTAGAAGGTAATGACCCTAATACGTTAATTGGCCTGCCATTAATTCAGCTTATTACAATGCTAGAAAGATGCCATATGGAAGTAATCTAAAACCACAAAAAAACCCGCTATTTACACAGCGGGCTTTTAATTGTCTACTTAAACCTGACGCATTTTTTATCTGTCAAACATCATTTCTAAGCGCCTATCGATTCCTTCATCGCCAATTAACTCACTTAAATCCACATCGTATATTCCGTCATATTTCCGACGTAAGATATCGCGGTTATCTTCTTTATTTAATACCACTGTAGACTTTAAAAATACAATTAAATTTTGCTTAACATGAGACTTACTGGATGATCTAAATAACCAACCCAATATTGGTATGTCACCTAAAAACGGTACTTTACTTTCCGTTTCTTGCACGACATCGCGAATAAGCCCACCTAACATGATTACCTCACCGTCCTCGGCTAATATCTGAGTCTTAATAGAGCGTTTATTGGTAATTAAATCGGACTGACCTTCTACCGCAGTCGTTTCAACTGACTCGGTACTCTGTTCAACTTCTAAGCGAATAAACTTGCCATCTTGCACATGAGGAATG
>JBLIDR010000385.1:0-3200 GCA_047632655.1 Francisellaceae bacterium
TAACCCTCCCAAGTCCCACCTTGTTCTTGTTAACACGTGTACTCACATTATCTAACATCTCTTTTGAATTGGGATTAGAAATTACTGGATCTTCTAAAATAGAATTAACAACTAAACTCTCTGGCCTGTTAATTTCATTAAAGTAATTGATGCTACTATGATGAAATATATACTGTAAAAAGCTAAAACAACTATCCATACCTGATACTTTCTTTACGTTATCAAAATCAATTTCTAACTTAAAAGCATGATTGGCCTTATCACTCAGTATTTCGTCAAACTTTATTTATAATTCAGCACAAACAGAAGTTTGATTGATATATCCTCTCTTTAAGAGAGATATCTGATCGACATCAAGTTTAGATTTCGACACAGATGACTCACAGCCCACTAAGGATTTACATATCAGTTTTTTTCAGTAATTCTTAAGCCAGCACGCCAAGTCCCAGAACTACGAGATTTCCACCACCATCTTCTTTGCAATTCTTGTGTTTCAGGGAGTACAACATAGCCAAGTAATATAGGACAACCTGGTCGTATCTCAACGATTAAATCTCCGCAAACATTAAAAACATAGTTTTCTTTGATTATATCATACCCTCTGATAGGTCTAGATTTCAAACCACTAGAAGCTTGCAAACCACCAGAGCCACCACCAGAAGATCGCACCCCACTATTTCCCTTGCTGTTAATCTTCATCTCATATGGGTCTAAAATTTTTTGTTTCAATTCTACTATATTTGCTGGACAAGGATCTGTAATTAAAATCATGGTTACACCATATTTAACTCATACTAATATAATACTGTTTTTTGCTAATGATTTTTAATTTTAATTAAAGAGTTTTAGTTAACCATATATGGTAGGAAAATTAAATCTAGATATGTTACGGCGCTTGACTCTAAAAATATAGATACTCGCAGCGCCCTAGATTTTCTAGGTTAATGGTTATGTTATATCTAGCAGAGACTTCACAAGCAGTAAGGTAAACATAACCGCCAAGAAATCTGATTGTTTAAGTCCAAAAACATGCTACCAGTCGTAATACTTAGTGCCTGACCGAATTTTCTCGTAGCCTATATAGATACTAGCTTTCAGATTCAATATTAAGCTTGAAGATTGTTTGAAATCACCTCTTTATTCGACAAAACATGCCTGAACAGTGGCTTTGGGACTCTTTATTTATGAATCTTCGTTGATAAAAAAGCTAAAATAAGACCATTCTAAAAATCTTCAATTTAAATTTATGCGCGAAATATTCCCTAACCAACAAATTCTCGGACAAACTAATATTGAGGATATTGTCATCTGCAATAATTCTCGTGATGATATCCCTCATATTTTAAGTGGCTTGCAGCATATTTATTCAAACAAGGAAGTCCTTGATCAAATCTGTTTACTGTTAAAAAATATTTTTAGTGAGTCATCCATTGCTTAACGAATGCGATTGATAATATAACCCTATTTGCATTAAAAACTTTTAATCTCATAAAATATAATTGATAGATAAAATTTGAAT
Source organism: Francisellaceae bacterium (assembly GCA_047632655.1). Lineage (GTDB taxonomy): Bacteria > Pseudomonadota > Gammaproteobacteria > Francisellales > Francisellaceae > CAJXRW01. The sequence continues at coordinate 1,520 of JBLIDR010000385.1, forward strand.
TATTTATCAAACCTAAAATAAGATATCTATCTGTCTTATATATATTTCTCTTAATATAGCGCTAAATTTTTCTATTAAAATATTATCTTTTTAACACCGCCCAAGGTTATGGGTGATAACCTTACAATTGATCAAGAAGAACATCTGTCAATCCCTCAAGTCTTCTTTTAACTATAAACCTTTCTGGTTCGTCATTTTCTCCGCTACGATAAATTCTTGTAGGACGAACCTGACTTTTTCTATTTATTAATAAATAATTTCCAAATTGTATTAATGGATATGATTTGAGCAAAGCGCCATGAGTCTCATAAAAAGCATTTATTGCTTCAAATATATAGGTTAAAAGGGAATTATCCTGGACATTCATCCTTCCAGCCAAGCCAATTTGCCTATATGCATGAGCTTTAGCACTAAGATCTCTAATTTCTTTGATCAATGATATTTCAATGTCTCTTAAAGAATGTCCACTCTCAAAGCGTAAAGCAGATAAATGAATTTCACGCATAGCATTTAATAAATGTTCCGATCTAGCCAAACCACTTTTACCGTGTCTACGACCAACATGTCCAGTTTTTTTTTCGTGTACATTAATTTTATTTATATATCTCCTTATAGAACCCTCAATAGCAAGCATTAATGCCAATAATTCCATCCTTCTATCTTCGGTCTCTTCTTCCTGATCAGATATTATTGCTGGCCTAAGAATTGTTTCTTTAAATTCCTTATAGCTAATAGTTTCAACTTTACCACTATAATTATGAGAAGCTACCTTATTTTCTTTGGGCGCAGCAGCAGAGTTAGATTGATGGCTAAGAGCTCCACTGTCATTCAATCTATCAACTGTAGAAAAATCCCCTACATCATAAGATCCTGTTAAGTAAAAACAAGCAACAGTATCACTATATCCTATAACTGATGTATTTTCAAAATCAAGACCATCCAATGCTTCCATAAAATTAGGAGCGACTTTACTGCCATTACACACAAGTAAATGTATTTTTAAATGATGCTTAGATCGATCAGGAATAGACCTATTTAATAATTTTGCTAAATACTCTATTTTTATACCATGACTTGTATACCCATCTTCATTATTACGTACTACCTGCATAACTTGATCATCCACAAGCCTATTACCAAACAAACTTCTAGCAACAGCCCCATGCGCTTGAATATATATAACACTATAAGGTTCGCAAGAACTAAAGAACTCTTTCATTAGTCCTAAGATATTTCTTTGATTAGGTTTTCCAGCAGAAGCGATATATGGAATTAATAGATGAGGTACATAATTAGATGGTAGTGAGTTTCTCGGATGATGTTCTCCAAATATTATACTTCGCTTTTCATAACCACTACCTAGATCTTTTTTTCTTTGCGCATCATCTCTAAGCAGATGCTGTATCCGTCGATCACCCTCTCCTGCCTCAAACTCTGCTTCTATATCTTTCATTAAAAAATTGAGATAATAAGCTTTTTTAAACCTTGCTTTTGGCATTTATTATACCCCAATAATATAATTACACTTTATGTCGTGTTAATCAGCGTCCAAAATTGACCCCCTTTCAGCGTCGAATTTTGACCCCCTCAGGACAAGAAAATCATACTGTTTTTTAGTCTAATTGCCTAGCTGTTTTCACACCTTAATTTCTATTTTTAAATCGATAGCTTTCATTTCCAG
>JBLIDR010000386.1:0-3200 GCA_047632655.1 Francisellaceae bacterium
ACATTGCTATTGATCATGATCATTACATCCAAGGGTCGTTATTAACCGATCGTTTTGTTACTGACGAAGGCGCATTGGATGGTCTTCTGGACCAAGTGAATACTGAGGCAAACACGTTTCATTAGATGGTGCCTATGACAGCAATAATATTTATCAAAAAATATCAGATCAATTTAAAGATGCTAATATCGTTATTCCTCCAGATAAAAATGCAGTGATTAGCGATAGCTCCCATCGAATGAGAACCGAACATTTAACAATGATCAAAAAACATGGTTGAATGTATTGGCATAGATATAATCAATATGGAAAAAGAAATTATAGTGAATTATCCATCCAACGTTACAAACGGATATTGGGCAATAAAATGCATGGCAGAGAAATTGATCGTCAAAAACAAGAGTCAAAAATTGGTTGTGGCGTTCGAAATAAAATGACCAGTTTAGGTATGCCTCAAAGTTACAGATGTGTCTAAAATAAGGTTACATATCCAAGACAGGGAGTAACGAAACAACGCCCTAATGTCGTACTAATTTTGTAATGTAAAAGTGTCATTATTTTTTTATGTAGTTATTTTTTTAAAAATTAAATCCCAATTACCATGTTCAAGTCTTTCACCTCTGCGCTCAAATTTAGTTAGAGGTCTAGAGTCTGGTCGCGGTGCAAATGTTCTGTATTGGTTATCAATAGACTCATTATTACTTAACACCTCAAGCATTTGTTTTGAATAATGCTCCCAATCGGTTGCGCAATGAATAAACCCCTCAGTCGTTAATTTGTTAGAGAGTAAATCAACGAAGTCTGGCTGAATTAATCTTCTTTTTTGGTGTCGTGTTTTATGCCAAGGATCTGGGAAAAAAACTTGAAACCCATGAATGCTATTGTTCACAATCATATTATTTAAGACTTCAACAGCATCATGCTCAATTAATATTAAATTTTTTATTTCAGAAAGTTCAATGCCAATTAAGCAATGCCCGACTCCTGCTGTGTGAACTTCTACGCCAAGATAATTTATGTTAGGATTATTTTTCGCCATGGTTATAAGAGATTCTCCATTACCAAAACCGATTTCTATTACTGTTGGTTGATGTTTAGAAAAAACTTTACTTAGATCAAGTGTATGCTCAGCATAAGGCAAACAATATTTTTTACTAGACTCATCCAGAGCTTTCCGTTGTGAAGCAGTGATTCTACCGCTTCTTTTAGCAAAGCTTTTGATTGCTCTTAGGTGTTTTTGTTCCATTTGAATATATTCCTGCTAAACATCTATCATAATTATTTAGATATTATAAAGTTATTATTAGATTTAATAGTCCAGGATTATAACATGTTTGAAACTTATGCATCAATTTCTATAAACTTAGTTTTATATATTAAATAAGTCATCATTACAGGTTTAATGTTACCTTGGATAATTCTAATAATTTAAGCATGTATCTCTTTAAAAATTAAGTTGACTAGTCTTTGTATTTTAAGATAAAATTAAAATCAAATGATTTATTGTCGATCTATAATGCGAATTAATTTGTTATCAGAGCAACAGTCTGCAGTAAATTTTATTGATAATATTCTTATGGGTTATAGAGGCTCTCTATGCAATCACTCAGCGGTTAAAGTCATAAAAATTTTTAAACAAATTATTTTGCAAAATAATGTTGAAATGCATATTGATGAAATCAGCCTTCAAGATGTTCTAGCTATTGTATTGAATAAAATGATACCAAATTACCAAGTTATGTCATTCCGTTCAAAAGGTAGAAATTTAATTACATATTATAAATTTAAAGATAACCATCGATCTTATGATCATGTGAATGAAGAAATTAAAGCTCACCTTTTAAAGGCTATTTCTAAGGTTAATTGCTATCCACATCATTAGCCAGGTTTAAAATTATAGAGCGGTACTACTTAACAAAACTATATCATTTTTCTGAATGTTTAGTATACTGGCACCAGTTCTAGAGGTGTTGGCTGAATTCCAACAAAAAGGACTTATGAAATTTTAATATAGAAGAGAGTAATGATATGACTATAGGTAAAATAAAATTTTACAATGATTCCAAAGGATTTGGATTCATTACACCAGATGATGGATCTAAAGATGTGTTTGTTCATGCATCAGGACTACCAGCAGGCAAACCATTAAGAGAAGGTGATAAAATATCATATGAAATCTGCGAAGCTGATAAAGGCTCACAAGCTATAAAAGTTCAACTTATCTGATAAATTTATATTTTTAGCAGAATAATTCAAATAAATAGCGTTATTTATGACGTTTTAATACTCAATATATAAACTATTATCTTATTTTCTTGAGAGTTCTAAGGTCATAAATAGGGGTTGGTTTTCCACAGCACGTTTCTTCAGATTTTATAATATAATCAATTTTATCCTGAAAATAAATTTCAACTTCAACCTTTGTCTTAGCCGGTGGTTTATTTGAAATATTTGCACTGGTTGATACCAAAGGTATATCAAGTAATTTTGATAATTCATAAAGAATAGGGTGTTTGGTGACTCTAATAGCAATTGAGTCTTTAGTTTCTGGAAATATATTCATTGTTGATGATTTTAACGGAATAATCCAAGTAATTGCTCCTGGCCAGCTTTTAAGCATTATATTAATATTATTTTTTGGAATTTCATCTAGCTCAACAATGTTTTTAAATAGAGACCAGCTGTATCCAATTAATATCAAGCCTTTGTTTGATTGACGCTGTTTAAGTGAAAATATTTTATTTATTGCTTCTTTTGATGTTATCAAACAGCTTAAACCATAGGATGATTCTGACGGTGTAGAAATAACACCACCATTTTTTAGTATTTCAATTGCTTGAATAATTTGTATATTTTGTGTAGTCATTTTGATTTTTATTTAAAATGTATAAGTTAATTCTGATTGCCTTTAAAATAAATAGCAATTGAAATTTTTAAGTAATGATTATTTATAGCAAAGTATATATAATAGCCGCTAAGTATACCTGTCATCATAAATAAAATTCTATAGAGTATTTACAAAATGAAAAGCAATAAGTCAGCAGTTGGATTACTGATACCTAAGCCAAGTAAAGATACTAATATAATTATGATAAGCGTATTGCTATCTGTCCCATTGGGGCAGCTATTTATAGATATATATGTTCCTGCATTTAATGTATTAAAAGAATCATTTTCTACTTCAGCTGCTTTAATTCAAC
>JBLIDR010000387.1:0-3195 GCA_047632655.1 Francisellaceae bacterium
TTTGGGGTTCTACAATTCTCTACCATCCAAAAAACAACAATTTCGCATCACTTATAAAGGAGAAAATTTAGACTACATTACATTGAGAGGGTTCATACGTGAATACAAACCTACGTCTACGCCTTTTAGTAAAGATGGAGCATTCGAACCAAACAAGTTACCAACTGTTATTGCTGATATGTTGAATCCTGAAGGCAAAATAAAAAAAGTAAAAGACTCTTATTCTACATTTGATGCGCCACTTGAATGTGAATATGACCCCGATTACTCCTGTCAGCAGTGGGTGAACAGTGGAGATATTATTGGTCATCTAAATAATATGAGTATTGAATTTACTGTGACCCAAGACTATATTGATGCCCACAATTCGGCTCGGCGTATAATACTTACTGTTGCAACAAGTGTTCATATTGGTAAGCTTGCTAAAAAAATAGCAGCAGCGTTAAAAGTCTATATTAGTCCGTACAAGGTAGAAGCAATTTCAGGTGTAATATTGAACGAAATGTTAACCAACTCAAAATGGTATGAACATGATTTAGAAGTAGGAGATACAATTGTTAGACGAGGAGGTTCAAGTAATACAACTATAGTTCGCTCTAATTCTGGAAGTACGGGCAGTAACAGTGAAAATTATGGAAGTAATGATTATGGTCGATGGGAAACAGATACAGGCTACCGATCATGTATTGTGGTATATACCAACTCAGGCGGTGGATGGGTTCCACAAGTTTTATGTTTCTAGCTAACCTTGAATAGTAATTAAGCTTTACATTTTTTATAACAGTTGCTACACAACATAACTAAGTGTCAACTCAAGTCAAGAGAGAAAATTTGAATATTTTTATTATTAGCTTACTCGTATTTTTTTGCCTTTTGCTCTCAAATTATATTTATAAAAGAAAAATAAATGAATTATTTGGTGCTCTTTATTTTATTCTTTGTTATTACCTTTCTATAGTGACCTCTACTGCGGAATCTCCTTTTATTAAGTTTGAAGGTATACTCGCTGCGATTATGTTTTGTATATTAAGCTTGTTTAAAGAATTATTTGTAAGACACAAACAAAGCAAAAAGGAAACGTATATTAAAATTGAAATAGAGTTGAAATATTTTCTATTTATTTCATCGGTAACCTTTTCCTTGGCATTTGTTTTGTTTGGAATTAATTTAGGAAGGATAGCGGTATTACTGTTGTTTTTGTCAATTGCCTCATTTGGATCTTATGTTTTATCTATTGCGATAAATCGGGGCTATAATTATTTTTGTCTAAATAATAAAAGTTAATCAGAATTAATGTATAGCTATTCTCCCTAAAGATGCAGAAACGAGTGTTTGACAATTATCATTGATCCTGCTTTGAAGAGAAGCTCCTATTTCGGGTGACAAACGCTGTTATTGAGCAAGTCGTGTAAGGGATGTTCGGCTAAAAATTTATCTACTTGACGATTAAATAAGCATCAAAAAATGGACAATGTCGATAATAAATTAGAAAAAAATTTTGAATCGATTTATGATTGATTTCAAAGACTGTTTGAAGATGCTATTTGAACCTGACAGTTACACAAAACACCTTAGAAGGTCTGTTCTATGTTATCTATACAAATCTAGTTCAATATTCCTTAAAAGCTGGGAGTAGCATGTTAAAATTTATCCATCACTTACAAGAGCAAGTGTTCCTGATGCATATTACATTTTACCCTTGAGAAGCTTGCATCGACAATTTCCTCAGTAGCTGTCTCTACAGTGAAAATGGCTTTCATTATCTTTTCTTTCTAATGTATTAAGAATATTCACTAATTATAGCGAACGTCTACTCAATAAAACTATGAAAAATATTGTACTCGAAAGGTCAACTATAATGTTCAACATCAAGCTTGGCGTTGCTATACCACAACGCCAAGTTCGACTATCATAAAACCTTAAGTTCATAATGGCGAAACTTAGCCGTGTATATCTATCTCTATATCGCTGGTAGGCGTTGAACAGCAAGTGAGGATTTCATTGTCACCGATAAAAGCCAAAGGGAATTGAGCGTACTCAACCGTGCCTTTTTTTAACAAACAACGACAAGTACCACAAAAGCCATCTCGGCAATGAAATTGTGAATCAATATTTTTTCTTTCTAAAGCATTAAGAATATTTTTGTCTTCATCGAGGAACATTATCTTCCTTCCCTCGACGGTAATATTAAAAGCCATCAATACTATAAATCAAAATCGTCAAAATCATCACTTGATACTGAGGAGTCAACTTGCCCAACTAAGTAGCTAGAAATTTCAGTTTCTTGCGGCGCTACTTGTACATTGTCACTCACTAAATAGGAATTCATCCAAGGTAATGGGTTACTTTTTATATCAAATGGTGCATCAAAGCCAATGGCGCTTAAACGTTGATTACTAATATATTCAATGTATTGTTTTAAGATAGCAGCGTTAAGACCAATCATTGAGCCATCTTTAAATAGATAATCAGCCCATTCTTTTTCTTGCTCTACCACATCCATGAAAATCTCTTTACCTTCTTCACGCAAGGTTTTAGAAATTTCTTGCATTTCAGGATCGTCTCGACCTGACATCCAGTTATTAAGAATATGTTGTGTACCCGTTAAATGTAGTGCTTCGTCTCGGGCAATCAGTTTAATGATTTTTGCATTACCTTCAAGTAATTCACGTTCTGCAAAGGCGAAAGAACAAGCAAAACTAATATAAAAACGAATAGCTTCTAAGGCATTGACCGAACAAATGGCTAAAAATAATCGTTCTTTCAATTTACGTTCGCTAACCTCGATAGTTTTACCCTCAACCTGATAACTACCTGGGCCTTGCGATTGTAATAATTGTGTGGTGATAATAACGGAGTCAAAATACTTTGCGATACTCGTAGCACGCTTCAGAATTGACGGATTCACCATGATGTCGTCAAATACTTCACTAGGGTCAGTAAATAAATTACGTAAAATGTGTGTGTATGAGCGAGAATGAATAGTTTCACTAAAAGCCCAGGTCTCAATCCATGTTTCGACTTCAGGCAATGAAACTAGTGGTAATAATATCGTGTTAACTGAACGTGCAGTTATTGAATCGAGTAGCGTTTGATATTTTAAATTAGATATAAAAATATGTTTTTCAGAGTCAGTTAGACTCTGCCAATCGGCCCGATCTTTTGATACGTCAATTTCTTCTGGACGCCAAAAAA
>JBLIDR010000388.1:0-3192 GCA_047632655.1 Francisellaceae bacterium
TTTTCTCAAATTTATCTGCAAACTTATCAAAACTTTGATCTTGATTATTATTTTCCATTTATTGAATGTGCCTCAAGCTGGGTTATCTATGTCAACAAATACGGTCTCAATTCCTAGCTCTTGTTGAATATATTCGCCTAGCGCTTTTACGCCATAACGTTCGGTAGCATGATGACCAGCGGCGTAAAAATGAATGTTCATTTCTCTAGCTGTGTGGATAGTTTGTTCTGATACTTCACCTGTGATGTAAGCATCGATGCCTTTTTCAGCAGCTAATTCTATGTAACTTTGCCCACCTCCTGTGCACCAAGCAACTGTTTCAATTTTAGTTTTATTAGCTGATTCGTGTAATGGTGTTTTAGTTAACATATTACTTAGTAAGTGAGTCAACTTGGTTGGAGAAATACCGCCGGCAAACTTACCTTGCATCACCACAGATTGAGGATTATTTCGTTGTAATGGTGTGATATCCACAATACCTAATAATTTAGCTAACTGTGCGTTATTGCCTAGCGTTGGGTGAATATCTAAAGGCAGATGATAGGCAAAAAGGTTGATATTGTGGTGCAACAATGTTTGGATTCGTTTTCTTTTCATACCTGTTATGCACGGCGACTCTCCACTCCAGAAGTATCCATGATGTACCAAAATCGCATCTGCATTAATTGATACCGCATGGTTGATTAATGCTTGCGAGGCAGTCACACCTGTGACTAACTTAAAAATCGGTGTTTTACCCTCTACTTGTAAACCATTAGGGCAATAATCCTTTACCTGCTCTGGCTTTAATAATGAATTAAGTAATTCTAATAATTGACTATTTGATACTGACATTGAACCCCTACTGATTAATAACGTGTGTAAATGATGCAAAATTAGACATTATAATTAAAAAAAGGTATAAAACCTTTACATATTCTGAAAATAAACATAGACAAGGCAAAGACCTGATTATGAGTAAATTGGATAAAGATCAAGTAATCGCAGCTTTTACTGAAGCTTATAAAGCAGAAAATGGTAAAGCTCCCGCTATCGAAGCCAAAGGTGGCTGGTATAGTGTTGATGGTGGCAAAAATATACGTCTGGCAGATTTAGATGCAATGATCGCAGAATTAGGCGCTTTAACTCCGACCAATAAAGCCACAGTAGCGGTTGATAAACCCAAGAAGGCGACTAAGACAAAAGCAGCCAAATCACTTGCTAAAAAAACGAACTTCTCAGTCAAAGCATTTTGGGCTAAGAAAATTTTAGAAGAAAGCACTGTTTCTAAATTACCGCGATAAACTTCCAACGCAAAAAAAGCCTCATGATTATTTATTATGAGGCTTTTTTATTGTGTGATGATTATACCTATAACAGCATAATTATTCGTAATGGCGCTCTCTTTTGGTTTCTATTGTGCCTATATAACCGTGCCAAGTCGCATATCCTATAAGCGGCATCAGAAAAATGAAACCTACAAACCATGTAGCAAATCCAATCAATACTGCTAACATAATTATAAATGCCCATAACATCATAGGACCTTTATTGGTCCAGATAGCATTCATGTTTGTTAATAGTGCAGTAGCTAAGTCGACCTTTCGCTCCATCAATATTGGTTGTGTAAATGCACTCACAAAAAACACTAATAATGTGAATACGGCACCGACTAATGTACCCACCGCTAAAAAAGGTAAAAGATTGATAAAATTTGCATCCATATACTGTGGATATAAGGCGTGGATCAATGAAGCTACACGAAGCCAGAAGATCATTAATATCATCAGTAAAATTCCTAAACCCCATTCATTAAGTGCATTACGTTTTAATGTCTTCACACAATGGCGTAAAGTTGGTTCGTGGTTTTTTTCTAGTTCCCAACTAACATCGTACATACAAGCTGCCAAAAATGGACCAATCAGCATAAAACAGACAATTGCAGGCATAATCACTAAATGCCAACCTGTTAATTGGACAAGCTCAATAATGAGCCAAGGTATAGCCGCAAATATAAGACCAAAAAAAAGTGTTAGCCCAGGTTCCCGACTCGCGTCCTTAAGCGCCAGCGCCAACCATCTAATCGGGTCATTCATCGTCAATTTTTTACAAGGAATAACCCGTGCAATGTCACTATCGGAAATCGCATTATGAGGTGTTATTTTGAAGTGGTCTGACATAGTTTTACTCCATAAAAAGTCGAAACGTTTTAATTTTTATTATTTGATAGTTGAACTTTAAGATTATTTTACTCCTAGAATAAAAAAATATACAGCGCTTAAGTCATAGAACTAGTTAACCATCGTTAATTTATAAGGTGTATTTATGACTAATACGTAATGAACGTTTAAATACGATCAGTAATTAACTGGTTACCAATGAATAGTTGTCGCAAATTGTTATGCCATCTTTTGGTTTCGTATAGAAAACAAATAATATCCATACCTTTACCTGATATACAATCTCAAGCAAGTTTGTGACGATTATTGTTGATTACATCGAATTTAGAATAACTACAAATATTAGAAATAGCTCTGTCAGCATTGAGCTTGTAACAGATTCTCTGATTGTATCAATCGAAGATTGTTGTTGTTGCAAGCTGTGTCAATATAATCAGCGCTGCTTTCTTGAAAAAACTTTTTGAGAGTACGCCTCAATTTAAACCTTTGCCTTTTAGTTCTAAAATATTACTAACGTCAATCCATATCAAAGGAGCAAATATATACCTTGCCTAATAAACACATATTACTCTATTTGAAATAAGAGGATTTCCAAAATTAAATATGACAGAGTTTATAAATAATGCACCCATTTAACATTTTTATATAGCATAGTTAATTTAACACTTAACACCCCCACCCTTGTTGGTTTAATCTGTCCTACCATGTAGGAGGTTATTCAAAATCAATGAAAAAAATTAATAAGTCGAACAAATTAGAAAATGTCTGTTATGAGATACGTGGACCCATTTTAACCGAAGCAAAAAAAATGGAAGATGAAGGACATCGAATCCTTAAATTGAATATTGGTAACCCTGCCCCATTTGGTTTCGAAGCGCCTGACGATATTTTAAAAGATGTAATCCATAACCTGCCAAAATCACAAGGTTATTCAGACTCGAATGGTATTTATTCAGCTCGCGTTGCAGTGATGCAATATTATCAGCAGAAAAATGTCAAAAACGTCAAAGTAGAAGATGTGTTTATCGGTAAC
>JBLIDR010000389.1:0-3186 GCA_047632655.1 Francisellaceae bacterium
AATGGTAGTCCCATTAAACTGCTTAATATGATTATGGGTAATGCTTTATATTTCATGGTGTATTTTCCTTTTACGTATTATCCATGCCTAAATAAAATTCCTAAGTTTAATAAATCCACTATGATTAATATAATTAGAGCTTCTTAACTATATTTATGAGCATCATATATACAATAATTAATCTTAGGAACTTGAAGGAAACCTCAGGGTATGGAAATTTTCAGGGATGTGTAATTAAATCTATTTTTAGACTAGCTAAATTTTATGCCTTATGAACTATTGTTTAGATTTAACTTTATACTGTACTTTTTCAATCAAACGGTTTTGATTATCGTATTTGTTAGTTTCATAATTGCCAAAAGCATCTGTTGTTTTCATTAACAAAGGTATACCGCGAGAATAACTATATTTATTAATGTTCTTTGTTACGGCAATGATCAACCCTGCTGGATCAATACCTTGTTCTGTTGATGAAAGTATATTTCCAGTTGGGTCATATAATGTATCCTCTACAACTAAACTTTCTTCATCACCAACATTTGACCCGTCACTACTAGGTGTTAGTGCCTTAATAACTTCAGCCTTAAGAAAATCATACTTTGTCTTATACGTTAAACCTTCTGCAGTAAGTTGTTCTATAGGCATATCTGAAATATTATATTCGGTTGTACTTGTCAATATTGTCGTCTCGAGAGCATCATCTTCTCCCAAACTTTGAAAGTTCATTGTTTTTTCTATATCAACTCCACCAATACTTACTGTTTTAGTGTAACTATCTGTATCAGCATTAACCCCTGGCACAAAGCTTTTCTTAGTCAAGCCAGTAGTGTCTTGATAGGTACGTTTTTCGGTTGTAGTTAATCTCATGAAGCTATCAGCTAATTTATCCACCTGATATGAATAATGTTTTGCAACATTTTTACCAGAATCATCTTTCAATGTTTTACTGCAAACTAGAGATGCATTGAAATAATTTCCACCTTCTGGACACTGATTAGAATCTCCAGCATATGTGTATTCAGTATGGTGCCCAACGGCAGTCTCACCATTTTTATTATTCTTATATTCAGTCCAATTCTTTGCAATGTTTTTACCATCATCAGTAAATATATTTATATCCTTACTATCAAGACTAATCGAGCAATTAGTATGCAAGCTATTTATGCTACAATCTTGAGTCAATTTTTCTTTAATTTGTTGATATTTATTATCATATTTTGATATGACTTTTGAGATTGGATCTATACCTTTTGGGTATTCAGGTATTTCTATTTTAGATCCTTTTTTCATACCAGCTGTTAGGGATGAACCTGTCATATATTTTAATGGCATATAGTTTGCTTCAATTAAAGGTGAACCATAATCATTATAACTTGTTGATTGCTTTGAAATTGCTGTTGGATTTCCCGCTTCATTGTATAAAACAGTAACAGATTCAAATGGCATATTATAGGTTGCTGGGAGTAAAGTTTTATCATCAGAAGCATGAAGACTACTTGAATTATTATATTTATTGTAGACCTCAGTGACTAAAACACCATCAACAGCAGTAATCGTTTTAATTTCTTGGTGGAATGGATTATAAATGTGATCTACGGTATTTTTTCCAATATTTTCCCTTGTAGAGTACTGGTTCATATATGTATTAACGTTTAAGGCATCATCCAACATGGTATCATAACCAAATGTATAACTTTGTTGCGCTGCACCAGAGTATTGATAATATTTTTGTGTATCTTTAGTCGAGCCATCATTAAACACATAATCTGTCTTAAGCTCTTTAACTTTATTGCCATCATAATTAACCGTATATAAAACATTGCTTTTTTCCACATTAAATGTGTTTTTTTTATACAAATTTTGACTGATACTTGATGGTAACCCAGAGCTATATGAAATATTAAAACCAATACTATGTTTATCATCTAAGTATTGAGCTATTCCTAGTAAGTTATTACCACTAATATCAAACTTAACATAATTTTTTTCACCACTAGCATTTTTAGGATATTGAATTTCAGCTAAGACGCCATACTTATTATAAATAAAATTTAACGTTTCACCGTCAGGATTTATCATCTTCAATATTTTAGTAGAATTAATACCATAATCTGGATTGTCATATTTTATACGATACACATGTTTAGAGTTATCCTGCGTATCATTTAAATAATATTTGTCTGTGACTGCGATATTCAAACCATCTCTGTCAAAGTAGTATGTCAGACCATTAGCATAACTTAATGTATTTTTATAATTAATTGATTCATTATTATTTCCTTTAATAATCAAATTAGCATCGACATTTGCAAATTTATACATTCTGCTAGTTTGATATCTCAAACCGCTTGAAAGCTTCTGCTCATCTCCACCAGCGCTTTGATAATCTTTATCTATGTAATAATCACTACCTTCAATAAATAATAGCTTTTGACTATTTTGACTATGAATATATGGCAACCCTTTAAAGTAAGTACCCTGAGGTAATGAAAATGGAGTTTCTCCACTCTGAGCCATATATAAGCCGGAACTTAGTCCTAGACCTAGATCAATACTTCCAAATTTAGGTGTTGCAAAGCTAACGTTTAAAGAACCTGTCTGAGGATTAACAGAAACTTGACCCATTGTCATTTTTTTTGCTGCTTCAGTATTGTTTGCTGCAGCAGATTCACTAGATGAACCTGCTTGTGCAGCAGATGGCAACATTGCACTGGAAAATAATCCTAATACTAGCATTAATGAAGTATATTTATTTAGTCTCATTATGATTTCCTTATGAGTTAGTAATTTCTAGTTCATCTTTTGAATTGATCAAGACCTTAAAATTTATTTCATCTGCTGGAAGGTATATATCTTTCATATTGCTATCCCCTCCAGAATAATCAGGGTTAATTTTGTGACAAAGATTGCCTTCAAAATGATAACCAGCTTCTGGATTCATTATTGGATTCCCATCTTCATCATTTTCCCCAGTTGGTTTTTCTGTATAAAAATATGGGCTTTTTTTATTATATTGCGGATGTAAATTGTAAAAAACACCTTTGTTAAATGAGTTTATATTCTTGGTCATACCAATTTCCAGCAAAGCAATTATTGACCCATGGTCTCCACCACTTACATATTTAGCGGTAAGTGAGGATAAATTCTCATTATCTTGACCTTCATTACCACAAGAAATTTTTTCAT
>JBLIDR010000390.1:0-3185 GCA_047632655.1 Francisellaceae bacterium
GGTGTCGCGGTCATGGTTAAGATGTCAATGTTGGCGCGCAAAGATTTAATCTTTTCTTTGTGCGTGACTCCAAAACGATGTTCTTCATCAATAATCAATAAACCTAGATCTAAAAACCCAATGTCTTTTGATAATAATTTATGAGTTCCAATAATAATATCAACTTTGCCAGATTTTAAATTAGCTATGGTTGCTTGTTGTTGTTTAGCTGTTTTAAAGCGAGATAATACTTCAACTTGAGCGCCAGTGTCAGAAAAACGTTCTTGAAAGTTTTCATAATGTTGTTGAGCTAGAAGAGTGGTTGGGACTAATATTGCCACTTGTTTGTTATTATGGGTTGAGATAAAAGTAGCTCGCATCGCAATTTCTGTTTTACCAAAACCAACATCACCACAGATTAAGCGATCCATTGGTTTGTTAGATAACATATCTGTAATTACATCATTAATTGCTTTGACTTGGTCTTCTGTTTCTTCAAAAGGAAAGGTATCACAGAAAGCTAAATAATCCTGTTTTTTGATTGAGTTTGAAAAGCCAACTTTTGTAGCGCGGTGAGCGTATATTTCTAATAAATCTGCTGCAACATCTTGAATTTTCTTAGCTGTTTTTTCTTTGATTTTGTCCCATTTGTCTGAACCTAATCGATTTATTGGCGCATGGTCAACATTGGCTCCGCTATACCTACTGACAAAATGCAGTGAGTTAATCGGCACATAAAGTTTTTCTTCATTCGCATATATTATGGTTAGAAATTCGGTTTTATTTTCACCCAGCTGTAACAGGGTGAGGCCTTCATAGCGACCAACTCCGTGGTTGATATGCACAACGGCATCACCGATGGCTAATTCTGCTAGATCCCTAAACTCATTTCCGGCATCAAAAGACCTATGCTTCTTGGTGCCTTGGGAGGATGGTACGTGGTTTTTGAATAGACTGATTTCCGTAATTAAACAGTAATGTTTATCTTGTATAAATCCATCGTTTAAAGCTGAGTGAATAATAATGTTTTGATGTTTTGATTCAATTGCTTCTGCGATGGAGTTTATTCTAACTGGGTTAATATTTATTTTTTTTAAATGTTCAAGTAAAACTTCTATACGTCCTTTTGATTCAGCTGAGAAAATAAATTTTAAATTTTTATTCTCATCATGGAAATTTTGTAAGTTTTGATAAGGATTGTTATATTGATAATGAATATGTAGGTCTGGCAACTTGTGTGATTTACTAGCGATGGATTTTAATTTGCCAGAGGTCGAATGTAAGTGAATTTGACCATATGTTTTTAGCTTGGTACTAATTTCCTCAGGGGATAAAAAAGATTCATCAGGAGATAAAATAGGATTGTTTAGATCATATCTTAATTGGTTATAACGCTCTTTAATGTTTGACCAAACGTTTTCTAGCTGCTCATGGGTATTATCGATATGAATAATTGAGCTATTTGAATTAATATAATCGAATAAACTAAATTTATTTTCATAAAATAATCGAGTGTAAGACTCTATCCCTTGAGTTATGTTACCATCTAGAATACTTTTATAAAATACAGATTTTTTAGCATTACTGCCCAAATATTGCTGCCAGTTAGAACAAAATAGATTTAAGCTTTCGTGATCTAGATTTATCTCATGAGCTGGTAATATATCCACATATTCTACTTTTTGTGCAGAGATTTGTTCAGTAACATCAAACGATCGTATGGTTTCAATTACATCATCAAAAAGTTCAATACGGTAGGGCGTATTTGATCCCATAGGGAAAATATCAATGATGTTGCCACGAATTGAATATTCTCCGCGCGCATTAACTTGATTAACATTGATGTACTTTTGCTGATCCAATGTCTTAACATAATGAGTGATATTAACCACCTGACCAAGTTTTATTTGAAATGCTTGTTTAGTCAAGTTAGCTGGAGACGGGAGGGCATTACTCAAAGCCGCTATATCCATGACAATAACCGTATTGTCAGAGTTTAATAACTTATAAAAGGCAGAAAGTCGCTGTGATAAAATTTCACCTGAAGCAGAAAAATGGTCATAAGGTAAAATTTCGTAAGTAGGTAGGTAGGTAATTGGTATTGAGGTCCTTGAAAGTAAATATTTCATCTCAAGATAAAATTTTATTGCAGCTGCTGAATCGTTGGCAAGTATTATCGTTGTACTGCTCTGCTGTTTAAGGTATTCAGCAATCTCGATAGAGAGGCTTGAGCCAATAAAATTAGAATAGTGTTTTTTTGTATTTGGTTTGGTATTTTCAATAAGCATTATGAGGATCGTATAATATAGAATTTCAGGTATTGTATTGCCTTTTAAAACTATAGACAAATATTAAATTTAGGCTGATTGAAATTGTTTTACTAGATTGTGTTCATAATGCTAAAAGATTGAAATGAGTTATACTATTGATATTATCTTTTTTTGGAACGAACAATGAGTAAATTTAAAGGTTATCTATTATTGGTTTGCGTGGTTTCTGGTGTAAATATTTATGCTTCTGCGCCTGAAAATTATGTTCTAACGACACAAAAAGTTCCAAATACTATCTCAGGACCATCAGCTGACAATAACGGTTTTATAATTAAAGACAGTAACACTAAAGTTAAAAAATTTAAAGACCAGAAACAGCAAGGAGAAACGGCAGAAAATAAATATTTAGAGAATCAAAAAAAAGGTGTCTATCCGGCAATCCAGGGGAAGCAGGATCAGTATGGTCTCAATCCAAGTAGCAGCAAAAATTAAGAGCAGTTGTGACTAGCATATGAGTAGTTGGGGAATTAAATCCAGAGTAATGTTGCTGACGATTGTCCCAACCTTAACGATATCAATTTTATTGGGCTTTTATTTTATCAGCATGCGTATTTCAGATTTGGAAAGCAATCTGGAAATACGAGGTAAATCATATATAACAAAATTATCATCTGAGTCTGAATATGGCATGTTTTTGAATAGCCAGAAATATTTACAAAAAATTACAGACTCTACTTTATCCAATCCTGATGTTGATTTTGCCGCGGTTTATACAAACTCTGGTTCTATGTTAAGTCATACTGGAGCGCTACCAATATTACAAAGTGATTTATTTGAAAAATTGGATTATACTCAACACTCTGATGTTTTTAGTTATAAAGATAAAGAAGATATTATATTTGTTTCGCCTGTCATATTAAGAGCAGCAATTATTCC
>JBLIDR010000391.1:0-3184 GCA_047632655.1 Francisellaceae bacterium
TGAATCTTGTGTAGGAACATTATTATCACTGGATATGGTTATTGGCTCTATAGTTACAGCATGTATAGTAGCGGATACTGATAAGACATAAAACTGCTGATGACCTGATGAAGGGTCATTATTTATATCTAAAAACTTACCACTACCCATCGCAATAACAGATGGCATATTTCCAGCAGCATAAGAATTAACGGTTGCCGGCGGAGAAATTAATGTGTCTGTTGCTTTGAGCACATATGCTGCCAAATAATTATTATTACTACATAAAATTAAGTAATATCCACCCCCTACTACCGCGATACTTGGATTAATCCCTCTACCTAGGTATTCACTATCTTCCACTGTAATTGTATTATTAGTTATTTTGAGGATATATCCTTGGATAGCATGTGCTCCCTGTGTGCTATTTACCTCTAGATAATAACCATTCCCTAAGCTTAATATAGATGGTTGCTTCCCAACAGCAAAGGTACTTGTCGACGTTATATTAGTGTGACCTGTTTCTGAAAGGGTAAAATCATTCAAAACTAAATTATATGTTAATGGACTTTTTAAGAGCGCCGCATGGACATCAATATAATCCCCTGATACAACTTTTCCAGTATTTGAAATCAAAGGAGATAATGCAGAATTAGATAATGTAAGCAAAGGATTATAGATACCAAATATAGCGGGTGTGGTAAGCCTGCTAATATTTCCATTCACCGTAACTTCAGGTGATACACTAGCAATAGCAATGTTGAAAAGAGCCAAAGATGCAACTGCAATAATCAAAAAAAATCTATACATATATACCAAACAATAAAAACAATCGGATGATATCAGTTATAAATATATTCTTTTAGCATTATTCTGAGTTGTCATTAATTGTCACTTTTAAAACTAAAAAGCCATTGCTGATAATGCCAACAGTAAGATCAAATTCAAGCTACTTAGGCTTGAATTTACATTCAGAAAATCGTGAGAGCTCAAGAAGATATATAAATTTTAATAAAAAAAAATATAATAATTAATGCAATCTAAAGATTTTTTTTGCCTAAAACATTAATTGATAATAGGCCCTAACAGTATGAGTATCTTGAGTATTACCCATGAATTTTTGTCTGATTTCTATACCAAATTTTTGATAAATAGAAAGCGTATCGTAATATCGGTTTCTATTCCAAATCAGGTATGCTAAGCCTATACCACCATCAATACGAGTTTCTTGATCATTAGCTAAACCTCCTAGAGATAAATACGGTAAAATCCCCCCATTTAAACCGAAAATTGTCGTTTTGAAAATTTCTCCGAAGTCATAAAGTGAAACCAAATAATCTTGTTGTGCTATGAAAAACCAAGATGCACTGGCATAAAAATTATGGTAGAACCAATAGTCTTTATTCTCATCCCAATTTAATCCTATAAGATCACCATAACTAGCACTAATCATCCAATCACCACTCACATCATTACCAATTCCGATCACTCTTTCAAAAGAGACGTAGCCTTCATATTCACTGAATGGCTGGTAACGAAACCCAATACGTCCTTGCACTAGCTCCCATACTGGAACGACATTTTGATTTTTATTACTCCATAATGCTCCACCAGTAAATTCCAAACTACCAATCTTAGTATCTTTTAATGATGAGGGAGCATAATACACAGCAACGCCACCATTACCTGAATATGAGCTGTAAGGCAGCAAACTATTAGTTGGTGAGAAGCTAGTATTATTCAAACGGAAACTATCAGCAAAATAAACTGACCATTCTTTTTCAATATTTTGAATGGACATTTTAGTACGTTCATAAGCCTCTTTCTCTTCTTTTGTTTGCTGATTAACTGCTGGGTACAATGATAATGCTTTTGTAAAATCTGCTGATGCTTTTTGGTGGTTTGCATATGAGTCAGATAATTCAGCATACCCTAATGTCTCATACAATGCGGCATTATTTGGTTCTTTATTAATGGCTATTTTAAGCTCTCTAATTGCTATTTTTGGCTCACCTAGTTTGATATTAATATTAGCCAAGGCAAGCAAGTATATATTATTTTCAGGATCTAATTTATAAGCTATCGTGAAATTAACCTTAGCCTCTTTAAATTCATTCATATGAGTCAAGTGATAGCCATAGGCTGCAAAAAGTGCGGATTTAGGATTCAGTTTAATCGCTTTTTGAAATCTTTTTGAAGCTTTATTATAGTTTCCAAGATAATCTTGGTATTCAGCATCTAAAAACCAGTATATTGCTTTGTTTTTATTATCAAATTTGCTATTTTCTGGATTAATGCGATTTAGGGTATAATTAAATCTCTTTAAATCCTTTAATTCAAAACTAAGCTCTGCTACTTGTAATAATAATTTTGGATTTCCTAAGTCATAAGGGATTTTATTAAGTTCATCTTGAGCCAATTTAACTTTTTTTAACGCCAGAAATGAGTAAGATTTTTGTAATATAAAAGGAATGGTTTTGGCTAAATCTGGGTTGATATTTTCAGCCTTGTCTAGATAAAGCAACTCTTTTTTAGGATTATTTAAATGCTCGTAAGAGACAGCTGTATAGTAATAATCCTCGGCATTATTAGGATCAATTTTAGTTAGAAATTTTGCGTAGTGTTTTGCTTGCATATAATCTTCTTCACTAAAGCTAATCTGCATTAGCATTTTATTTGCCTCTATGTTTCTAGGGTCAATTTGTAAGGCATATAATAAATACGGCTTTGCAGCCTTATTATTCTTGTTCTTAATTAGACGGTTAGCTCGGTCGATAAGAGCGTATAATTTAAGCTCATGGTATTCTTTTATAAACCAAGGCTCATAAGCATTTGCTGTATTAAGTATGAAGCTTAATGAGAGAATGAGAAGACAAGTTACCAATGACGGTTTAATATTAATAGTCCATAACCATATTTTGGAGTGAAAGTTCATAACTTCAGACAAAAAATTAATTTATCATTTAGGTTTAGTTGGTAGTTATAAATATATCAAGTAATTACTATGTACAAACAAATTTATAGCGTAGATTTTTCAGCGAGAATAAACGAATATATAACTATTTAAGGCTATATAAACAACCTCAAATATTTTGAATTAAACCACAACGTTTATAAGTCTTGTAGTTGAGTTCAAATCAGGGAACTCATGATCTGTTTTATCCCATTTGACATGTTTAGATTTTTTACTGCTTTTTATTTGACC
>JBLIDR010000392.1:0-3184 GCA_047632655.1 Francisellaceae bacterium
CTTTAGTTAATTGTAATTTCTTTGAAGTAAGCATTTTTATTCCTGAAACTTTAATGCGATAAGAGTATAAACTTTGAACAACCCCCTAGCAATAAAAATCTTGGGAGTTCTATAATTTTTTATTTTCCTAATTTCTTCTACTAATTTAAATTATTCTGCATAGTATGGTATCACCCTAATTAAAGAGTAGATAAAGCTATACTATGAAAATCATTACGACTAATATTAAAGTTTATGCCATTGTAGTTTTGTTATTAAGCGCATCCTTACTATTTTATAAGTACATCATTCAAGTATTTCCTGGGCTGATAACGAATGAAATCATGTCTGACTTTGATATTAATGCTGCCTCAGCAGGATTTCTTGTTGGCGTTATATTTTATTTTATAGTAATAGGGCAACTATTATCTGGTATTTTATTGGACCGATTTGGCTTTCGATTAATCAGTGCATTTTCTTTAATTATATCTGCTTGTGGTTTAATAATATTTGCTACAACTTCAGATTTATTTTTGGCTTTTCTATCACGAGCAATGATGGGCTTTGGCGTTTCATTTGCCACCGTTAGTTATTTAAAAGCCATTACAGTGTGGTTTAAGCCAGAACAATTTGCCTTTGCTAGTAGTTTTCTCGTAACGGCTGCAATGCTTGGCGCAATAGCAGGAGAAGCGCCTATTGCAATACTATTCGAACATATTGGGTGGAGAAATGGTTTATATATATGTGCCTTGATTGGTTTTGTATTATCACTAATATATTGGCTAGTAGTCCGTGATATAAATCCAAATAACCCCAAGCCATCTGATCGTGAACGTGCCAGCTTGTCAGATTTCTTATATGTAATAAAAAAGAAAGAAAATTGGTTATTAACCATTTATTCCGGTTCAGCCTTTGTCGCTGTGGATGCCTTTGCTGGACTATGGGGTAACAACTATCTTAGAGAGCTATATGGTTTTTCTCGTACTGAAGCGGCTGGTTTAATCTCACTCATTTTCTTTGGTATGGCGATTGGCGGCCCAATTATTGGTTATATTTCATCAAAACTTGATGTGAGAAAAACGATTATGATCACATGTCAATCTATCGCAATTACTGCACTGTTAATTTCTTTTTACGTCCCCTTACCACATATTGCAATTGGATGTGTATTATTTATTTTTGGTCTAACATCGGTATCATTCATGCTAAGTTTTGCTGTGGGAAAAAATATAAATCCTATTGCTGTGATTGCTACTGTTGCGGCATTGATTAACACAGGAGAACCTCTCCTTGGTGGAGTTTTTGATTGGGCTGTAGGTTATATATTAGATTTAAATTGGAGCGGCCAGTATGATATCGTTGGGGCTAAATATTTTTCAATACAAGCTTATCAAATTGCTTTTTCAATCTTACCAGCAGGTATGATTATTGGTTTAATCTCATTAATTTTTGTTAAAGAAAAACGATATAACAATTAGTTTGAGATCATTTTGATAAATAAACGCTTGCATGTCCGGTTAAAACATCGAATAATACAGATGCTGACTTGGTTCTTTCGCAATGTTAGGTTATGAAATCCGTCAGATCCGGAAGGAAGCAGCGGTAGTAATTGATACATGTGCCGAAATGTAGCTGAGTTAGTACTTAATTATTATAATTAAATTTATACCGCTTGATTTTATTTAAATCACCTCTAAAATAAATCCACTTTGATAGAATACTCAAAATATAATAAATTTGGATAATATATGAATGTTGAAACCATTGATTTTTTAGCCCCTAATGCTTCACAGCTTTTTTCTAAATCACTTAAAAAAACAGGTTTTTGTGTTTTGAAAAATCATCCTATCTCAGTTGATTTAATCAATTCAATTTATGATGAGTGGCGCACTTTTCTTGAGTCAGAAGATACTGATCAATATTTATTTGACAAAATAAAGCAAGATGGTTATTTTCCTAAAAACATATCTGAAGTCGCAAAAGGTTGTACCGTAAAAGATATTAAACATTATTACCACCTATATTTTCCTTGGGGACGCTATCCAAAAGAAACTTCAAATCTTGCCAAACAATATTTTGATGTCGCTTTTGCTTTAGGTAAAACACTTCTAGAGTGGATTGAGCTACATATGAAAAAATCAGTTGCTCAGCAATTACATCAACCCTTAACAGATTGTTTATCATATGATCGAACTCTATTAAGAATTATGCAATATCCCCCCTTGACGGGAAAAGAAGAAAAAGGCTCTATCCGGGCAGCATCACATGAAGATATTAATTTAATTACCTTATTACCAGTTGCCTCTGAGCCTGGCTTAGAAGTATACTCAATCGAAAGCAAGTCTTGGTCACCCGTTATTTGTGATGAAGGAAATATTGTGATCAACATTGGTGATATGTTACAAGAAATGACTCAAAAAGATTATATTTCAACGAGCCATAGAGTCACGAATCCAACTGGAAATGCAGCAAAGAAAGATAGAATTTCTATGCCAACCTTTATGCATGCAAAAGCAGATGTTTATTTATCAAAGCGATATCCCACAGCCGATAACTATTTGCAAGAACGGTTGGCAGAATTAGGCGTAAAATAAAGTTCCTCAATTGAGCTGTTAATGCGCTTCATCCCAATTCGTACCAAATCCAATATCTATAATTAATGGAACGCTTAGATTTGCTGCTTCTGACATTTTATTTCTGACGATTTCTTTAGCTGTATTAATAAAATTTTCTCTCACTTCAAAAACAAGTTCATCATGAACCTGCATAATCATTTTAACCGGTGCTTGATCTGTTTGTATCCAATTATCTATATCAATCATGGCTCGTTTAATGATATCAGCTGCCGTTCCTTGCATGGGCGCATTAATTGCCGCACGTTCCGCCCCTCTTCGTAAACCGACATTACGGGCATTAATATCCGGTAGATATAACCTTCTACCAAAAATAGTTTCAATATACCCTTTATCAGCAGCATTTTTACGCGTATTTTCCATATAGGCTTTAACGCCTGGATAACGCTCAAAGTAGATATTAACGTAATTTTGCGCTTCTTGGCGTGAGATACTCAATTGTCTTGCAAGACCAAAAGCAGACATTCCATAAATTAGTCCAAAATTCACTGCCTTAGCACGACGACGTTGTTCAGAGTCAACTTGATCTATTTCAATCCCAGCTAATTCTGCTGCCGTTGCGCTATGAACAT
>JBLIDR010000393.1:0-3176 GCA_047632655.1 Francisellaceae bacterium
TTGTTTTCTGTTTATGAGGGAACACGTACTTATATGATATCTCAAGCAGAAAAAAAGTTAGTTCATGCTAGTGATGTTTTTAAACGTCGAATGTCAATGAGAATTGATTATTTGCGCGTAGAAGCTGATTTATTAGGCTCTAGCTATGCCTTAAAAAATGCAGTATTAAAGAATAATAAAAAACAACTTAATAAAATTTTAAATGATATTACACTTAATATGGGATACGATCATATTGTTCTGATGCAAAATGATGGAAAAGTCCTTGTCGATTTATTTAAAAATGGCGTTGTTGCAAATTCATATAAACTTAATGATTTAAAAAAAAATAAAGTTATATTAAATAAGAAAAGTGCCACAATCATTGTCGTAAAAAATCATGTTTATGAATTTGTTATGGTTCCAATAACAATATTAATGCCAGACGGAATAAAAAATAAATTTTGGTTAGGGATCGGTTCAGAAGTCATTGACGACACGCTTACTGAAATGAAAAATCTGTACACTTTAAAATTAGATATACTATTCCGTAAACAAGATGAAAATAAAAAATGGCATTCTTTGGCATCAAGTTTAAAGGTAGGTAAGGGTGCTGAACTTTCAGTTTTGTCTCTAAATCAAATAAAAAAAATGGATATCAAAATAGCATCTCCACAGATAGCTTATATTAAAAATATTAAATATATTATTTTACCTGTTAAATTTATTACACCAGGTAGAGGTGATAACTTTCAAGTATTATTAATGTATAAATTTTCTCAAGTATTGTCTGGCGTTTATTCTTTAATGACCGTTCTACTAATCATATTTATGATTGGTCTTTTATTAACAATTATTTGTTCTTTGTTATTAGCTAAGCGCATTGCAAAACCTATAAGCACATTATCAGAGGCTGTTTCTAGAGTCATTGATGGTGACTATAACACAGATATTATTGTTAAAGGTAAAGATGAAATAAGCCATTTATCACAGGCAATTTCTAAAATGATTAATACTATTAAACAAAGAGAAAAAACAATTCGTCATCAATCCTTGCATAATCTTAACACTAATTTACCAAATCGAATTTACTTTAAACATATATTAAAGCGTATATTAAATAATTTGGATAAATCAACCTCAAATGTCTCTCTTTTATTTATCGGCTTTGAGAGAATTGCTGAAATTAATAATACGTTGGGTCATGAATTTGGAGTGTTATTGATAAAGCAAATAGCTGAAAGATTAAAGTCAGTTGAAAAGGTACATTATTTGGCACACTTTGGTTCAAGTGAATTTGTCTTATTAGTTAAAAATTATGATACATATAGTAATCTTAAATCATTAACTAAATCAATTTTAAATCTTTTGGAATTACCCTTTAAAATATCAGGTGCCTGTGTTGATGTTAATGCGTATATTGGGGTATGCCAGATTAATGAGAAGATTAAAAATCCTAGCATCTGGCTAAGAAATGCTGACCACGCTCATTATGTTGCAAAATCAGATGGTAAAAAATATCGTTTTTATACTAAAGAAATTGATCAACGTAACACACATAAACTTTCACTAATGGGTGAATTAATTAAAGCCATTGAGGATGATAACTTAGAAATTTTTTATCAACCTAAAGTTTGTTTATCTAATTCCGGTAATATTCAGGCTGAAGCATTAATCAGATGGAATCATCCAAAATTTGGATTGTTATCACCGGATGAATTTATACCTTTAGCTGAACAAACAGGACACATTCAAAAATTAACTAAATGGATTATTTATCACGTAATAATACAGCTTAAAGAGCTAAAAAAAATTCAAGACAGTATAAAAATAGCCGTTAATATTTCAGCTAAAGATCTTTCAAATTCTAAAATTTTATCTTATATATCTTCTCAATTGAAATTACATAATATTAACCCAAATAACCTTGTTTTAGAAGTAACTGAAAGTGCCATCATGAAGAATACAGATCAAGCATTAAAAATATTATTAGCTTTTAGAAATTTAGGTGTAATCATTTCAATAGATGATTTTGGTACAGGTTATTCCTCTATGGAATATTTAACTAAATTACCCATTCAAGAAATGAAAATTGATCAATCATTTATTAAAAATATGCATGCTAATAAAAATGATGCTTTGATTGTTAGATCTTTAATTAATTTAGCACATAATTTTGGTCTGACTACCGTTGGTGAAGGGGTTGAATGTGAAGAAGTTAAAAATATTCTGATTAATTATGGCTGTGATCTTGCACAAGGTTATTATTTTAGTAAAGCTTTACGCGCTAAGGATTTTGAAAGTTGGATAAGAAATCAAAAATAATACTGATTTGATCATATTTTATAATCAGTAGTTTAAATTTCAAACATCTCTTTATAGTTTATTGTGTAAATTTGTTGCTGCATAAAGTGTATTATCTAGCAATGAAGCTATTGTCATTGGACCAACTCCACCAGGCACAGGTGTAATCCAACTAGCGCGTTTTTGTGCTTCTTCGAAACAGACATCTCCTACTAATTTACCATTACTTAGTCGGTTGATACCTACATCAACTACTATAGCACCTTCTTTAATCCATTCTCCCTTAATAAAATTTGGTTTACCTACAGCTGAGATTAAAATATCAGCCTGTAAAGAATGAAATGATAAATTTTCAGTGAAACGATGGCAATCTGTCACGGTACATTTTGCGAGTAAAAGCTCCATTACCATTGGGCGACCAACAATATTTGATGCACCAACGACGACAGCGTGCATACCACTCACATCATGCACGGTTCTATTTAGTAAAGTCATAATTCCTTTAGGTGTACATGGTCTTAATAATGGATTTCTTTGCATGAGGCGTCCGATATTATATGGATGGAATCCATCTACATCTTTATCTGGTATAATAGTTTCAATAATAATCGATTCATCAATATGAATTGGCAGGGGTAATTGGACCAAAATACCATCAATTTCTGGATCAATATTTAATTTTTCAATGATATTAATTAATTCGACTTCAGAGACTGTGCTAGGTAAATCATAATCACGAGAATAAAAACCAACTTCTATACAAGCTTTACGCTTATTATTTACATAAATTTTAGAAGCTTGATCATCACCAATTTTTATGACCGCAAGTCCTGGCTTCCTGAAGCCTTTATGAGATCTTAATTGAACAGAATTCTTTATTTCTGATCTAATTT
>JBLIDR010000394.1:0-3171 GCA_047632655.1 Francisellaceae bacterium
GTTAATGTAGGTATATTAGAGAAGTAATGCACATGATGCCAATCCATAAATGAGCCTAAAAGTGGTTGTAAAATAATAT
Source organism: Francisellaceae bacterium (assembly GCA_047632655.1). Taxonomy (GTDB): domain Bacteria; phylum Pseudomonadota; class Gammaproteobacteria; order Francisellales; family Francisellaceae; genus CAJXRW01. Next base: position 80 of record JBLIDR010000394.1, read on the forward strand.
TACCACCGGCAACACATAAGTTAACTGCAGCCAAAGCAATCGCTTCATTCCCAGGTTTGACTGAATGCTCTGCTAATGGAAAAGCTAAAACATAAGCTGAACATAATAATCCAATTACTAAAAAAGCCATAATTAATGAAATTTCATTATGTACTGTAATCAACACTAAAAATATCATCACTATGAAAGAAATAATTGCACAAACTAACATGCAATATTTTAAAGAAAAATATTTTGTGGTTATCCATCCTAATATAGGGCTACCAATACCAATACCGATTAATATCATTTGTACAATATTAGCTGCAACAAAACCAGGGTTAACGGATTGAGATATAAATAAAAATGAAGCTTTTAATGATGGTACAGCCCATAAAGAAGCATATCCACTTACTATGGAATACATAGCAAAACCATAAAGACAAGCGAGTAAAACTTTTTTATTACATAATACTTCTTTAAGCTGTTTTAATGAACTTTCTTTTAGAATATTTTCTGTTTTTGGACTTTTATATTTAGCAAATAATAAATAATAAATAATCGCTAATATTAATAATAAAATCCCTGTATAAACCATCGTTAAACGCCAACCAACATTAAAAATTAATATTGAATAAACGTTTTCAAGTAAACCAGCTCCAACTAAAGAAACAAATTCTGAAATTCCAATTAAAATAATAAAATATTTTTGAGGTAGCATATATCTAATAACCAACAACATAGCTACATAAGCAAATGCACTACCACCTCCCATTAAAAAACGACCTACATAGGCTAACCATAATTCATGAGATAAACCAAAAATAATACATCCTATGGCTGCGACAAATGCAGAAATTGGCAAAATGTATTTAATTTTATATTTACTTAAAATAATCCCTACTGGTATTTGCATTAGAATATAGACATAAAAAAATGAAGTTGATAAATTAGCTAATCCAACACTAGAAAGATTAAAATCTTCAATTAATTCAGTCGTAAAAAAACCTTGGATTAATTGTAAATCAAATTGAAGTACTGAAAAAAACATAACAGATATCCAGCATAGAAGTGCGTAAAGTGTTATTTTTTCAACATTATGATTCATTGATATACCTAAAATTATTTAAATAAATACCTTATAATATTTGGTATTAAATGATTATTTAAGTATAGCTAATAACTGAAATGTTGATATATAAACTAAACCAAAAAATAAAAATTTCATGATTTTAAATATCGCCGTGCCTGGCATTTTTATGCAGCCATTAGATTATTTAGAAAAAAATACTTCTAAATCTGCTGAAATAGGGCAAAGAGTATTTGTTATGTTACGCAATAAAAAAGTTTGTGGTATTATTGTGAAAATATCAGATAGGTCAGATATTAACTTAAAAAAACTTAAACCTATTATTGAAATAATTGACGACACATCAAAATTATCTAAATCGTATATAAAGTTATTAATATGGATATCAACTTATTATCATTATCCTTTATTTTCTGTATTTGAGGTCGCGTTACCAAAATTTTTTATACAAGGAAAAAATATTAGTTTAAAGCAGGAAGTTAATTATCATATAAATCAGAAAATATTAAATATTAATCCAGAATTATTAGCTAAGAATGCAACCGTACAAAAAGAATTTTTATTACATTTACATGAAAAATCTAATAAAAGTGAAAATATTATTTCTAAATTATCTATAAAACAATTTTCTACTGCCACAATAAAAAGTGCCATTAAAAAAAATTGGTTAACAGAAAATAGCGAAGATATTAAACTATCATCTAATAATAAATTAGTTAAACGTAATTTTGAATTAAATTTAGAACAACAACAAGCTATAAATGCATTCTCTAATGATGAAGACATAAATAATTTCTCTGTTACACTTTTATACGGGGTAACAGGAAGTGGTAAAACTGAAGTTTATATAGAAATAATTAAAAAAGTACTTTCTCAAAGAAAGCAAATTTTACTGCTTGTACCAGAAATAAGCCTAACTCCACAAACATTATCACGTATCCAACAACGGTTTACTGAACCAGTCATCACACTCCATTCTGGTCAATCTAAAACTGAACGTGAACAAAATTGGATTTTGGCAAAAACAGGACAATCTAATATTATTATAGCTACTAGATCTGGTTTATTTTGCCCATTCCAAAATCTTGGGATAATTATTATTGACGAAGAACACGATAGTTCTTTCAAGCAACAAAGTCAGCTTAGATATCATGCTCGTAATATAGCAATAATGATGGCTAAAATAAATAATTTTCCTATTATTCTTGGTACTGCAACACCATCAATTGAGACTTATTACAATGTAAAAATGAATAAATATAAAGTTATATATTTAAATAAACGTACCTCTAAATCCAACCCAGAACCCATTTATTTAATTGATCTTAAAAACCAACCTGAAACTCAAGGATTAAGTACAGAGCTTAAAAATAAAATATCCTTAACTGTAGATAAAAATGAACAAGTATTACTCTTTATTAATAGACGTGGATATTCACCTGCATTAATATGTCACTCTTGCGGTTGGATAGCAATGTGTAAAAGGTGTGATGCACCTTATACATTACATAATAACCCACAAAGTTTAAGTTGCCATCATTGTAATTCCAATCATCCTATTATGGTTTTATGTCAAAATTGTAAGTCTAATAGTCTAATAACAACCGGAGTAGCAACAGAAAAATTAGAAGAGTTATTAATTAATGACTTTCCTAATAAAAAAATATTAAGAATAGATCGCACAAATATTTATAATTCAAGTCAATTAAATGATTCTTTAGAGGCCATTCATAATGGATGGGCTGATATTATCATTGGAACACAAATGATAACTAAAGGTCATCATTTTAAAAATGTTACTTTAGTTGGAATTATTGATATTGATGGTGGATTATTTAGTACTGATTTTAGAGCTTTAGAAAAAACAGCACAACAGATTGTTCAAGTTTTTGGGCGCTCAGGGAGAGAAGAAAAAAAAGGTGAGGTTTATTTACAAACTCATCAACCACAACATCCTATGATTCAAACTTTACTAAATCACGGATACAAAAAACTTTTAGATGAAATTTTAATTGAAAGAGAG
>JBLIDR010000395.1:0-3164 GCA_047632655.1 Francisellaceae bacterium
CCTAGTAAATCTTTTTCAGTTAACGGCCGTTATTAAGTATAGATAAATTTTTTTAGTATAAAAAATAATATGGTGTTTTAAGCATTATATTCTTCTGATTGCATTTCTTTGATGCGGCTAATAGTTCGCTGAATTTCAAATTTCAATCTATCTCCACAATATATTTCCTGCATAGGTATTTCAGCCGAGATGACTGTTATTATACGTTTGTCGTATAGTTCATCTATCAAAGCTATAAATCTTCTTGCTTCTTCTTCATATCTAGAATCAAGTAAATGGAGATTGCTGATAAATACCGTTTTATATTTACTAGCAATATCAATATAGTCACTGACTCCGCGACCATATCCACAAATTTCATTGAAATCGAACCACACGTGATATTCAGATGTCGCGTAAGCATTAACATGTCTACCTTCCAATAATAATGTTTGATTCATTAAAAAATCATTATTTGTCGCTAATTTAAAAAGTTTGTCTAGCATAGTATTTGCTGTTTTTAAGGGATAAAAATAGCGTTCACTTTGAATTATTTCTCTCCATCGGTAGTCTACACCAGCGTCTAAATTAAAGACTTCTACATTCGCAATTAAAGCTTTAATTGCAGGTAAAAAACTTTCGCGTTGCAAGCCACCGGCATAGAGTAAATTAGGCTTCACATTTGAGGTAGCAACCAAACAAACGCCTCTTTCAAATAGCATGGTGAAAAGGCCACCTAAGATCATTGCATCAGCTATATCTTCAACAAAAAACTCATCAAAACAAATGAGCCGACACTTGGTTGCCCAGTCATCAGCGACCAAATGTAAAGAATTTTTTGTGCCTGAATATTTATGCAAAGAGCCATGAACCTCTTTCATGAAATGATTAAAATGAATCCGAGTTTTTTCTTCTATTTTGATATTGTCATAGAATAAATCCATGATGAAAGTTTTGCCTCGGCCAACACCACCCCAGAAATAGGTCCCTTTGATTGGGTCTGAAGTTAATTTTTTTGAAAATGATAACCAACGTGTTTTACGTTTAGGTTGCCTGTCAAAATCATTAATAATTCGTTGCAATATAGCAATAGCCTCTTCTTGAATGGTATCTTCTTCATAGTTGTGTTGATGGATGTAATCTCGATAAGCAGTTAATAGAAGCATATAAGTATGAATAATATAAATGTCTCTGAATCATAGTAGGCTTTAGATGAATTATCAAATTTATCATGTTTGATAATATCGGTATTTTAAGATAGGTTGTGTATAATGTGATTTAAAATGTAATTAATAGTACATCATTATGACTTCACTCTATCAAGAAAGTGATAAGCAAAGACCTTTTGACGAGTCTAATCGAATCCACAAAGAATACTTTACCCCATTTCGTCGAGATTATGCCCGGGTTATTCATAGTGCCTCATTTAGACGCCTGCAGGGTAAAACTCAGATATTTCCTGGCTTTGAAAGTGATTTTTTTCGAAATAGATTAACCCATTCATTAGAAGTTGCTCAGGTTGCTAAATCAATAGCGATCATTCTGAATGAAAAACATAATTTAGATATTGACCTTGATTTGATGGAAACTGCGGCAATTTGTCATGATATTGGCCATCCACCATTTGGTCATAATGGTGAGTTAGCTTTACATAGTAAAATGTTAGATGTGGGCGGATTTGAGGGTAACGCTCAAACTTTGAGAGTTATTTCTAAAATAGAAAAGAAAATTCATACTGGAAAAAATCCCGTTGAAGATGGTATCGATAATCGTTGTGGTTTAAATTTGACGTACCGAGCTTTAGCTTCAGTTATGAAATATGATAATAAAATTCCTGAATTTGTCGTTAACTTATCTTCCCAGCCAGCAAAAGGTTATTATGCTTGTGAAGAGCCATTGGTAAATGAAATAAAAGAACATGTTTTGAGAGGGTATACTTTACCTCAAGGGCAAAAATTTAAAACCATTGAGTGTCAGATTATGGATATAGCAGATGACATAGCCTATTCTACCTATGATATTGAGGATGCTATGAAAGGTGGATTTATCAACCCTATTTCCATTGTAGGATCAAGCGATGAGCTTCTTGAAAAAGTGCAAAGAGAAGTGTCAACTGACGGTGTGCAAGTATCAGTTGCTGAAATCCGTGATATCTTAACTGATATTTTTAAGCAATCTGTAGACTTTTCTAAGCCTGTTGAAGAAGTTTATCAGCAATCCGATGCGCTGGTTACATCAGGTTATTTACGTACAAATTTAACCTCTAACTTAGTTCATTATTGTCTTTCTAGTATAGAATTTGAGTTAAATGAAGATTGTCCTGTCTTATCTAAAGTTTGGCTGAAAGAAGAGGCCTTTAAGCAAGTAGAAGTTTTAAAGCTTTTTATTTATTTTTCAGTGATTAACGCCACTAAGCTAAATATTGTACGTTATCGAGGACGAGACATACTGCATTCTTTGTTTGACATATTAATCGAAGCCGGTGAAGAAAAAAGTTTACTTCCTGCTGACATTAATCAGATTTACTATTCCTATCCAAAAGGAGATGAATATAACCGAAGCAGGATTATTTGTGATTTCATCTCGAGCATGACAGATCGATATGCAATTGAATTTTATGCTAGATTGAAGTCTGATACACCTCAGAGTATTTTTAAGCCTGTTTAACTAAGCTGGACCAAATTTTTTATTTTATACATTTTTAATTTTGCATATCGTAGTAAAGAGTCATCCTGTAGGTGTGAAACTTCTTTTGTATGTCTAGGGTGTACTAATTGGGTCACCTTCTGTTGTGGCGGTTAGTAACCCTGTTGGTAAATTGGCAACGCCTGGGCCAGAGGTCACTAGCACAATGCCTGGTCTGCCAGTTATCCGGCCATAAGTCGCTGCCATAAAAGCTGCATTTTTTTCATGGCCACAGAGAATGATTCTTGTTTTTGAATCAACAAGCGCATCAAAAACGGCGTCGATTTTGCTGCAGGGATACTGAATACATATTCAACACCTTGTTTTTCTAGGCACTTTACAACTAATTCAGCAGAAGTTTGAGACATTATTTTATCCTATGATTCATAACAATTATGCAATTATTCTAGTGAATCCATGTGTGGTTGGTATATAATGCTTCGGCAATAAGTAGATTAGACAATCGCTATCATCTTGAATGGTAGAGGAAAGTCCGGGCT
>JBLIDR010000396.1:0-3161 GCA_047632655.1 Francisellaceae bacterium
AAAAGGTAACGTCGTTGAGTGCTCTGGCCACCCTGGTTATTGGTGGTTAGCGTTCGATTGGTCTAACTATAGATATGCCTGCACTTATTGTAATTCACGAAGAGTTGAAACTGAGTCAGCAGGAGGAAAGCATGACCACTTTCCATTATTTACCCCCCCTGAATGGAATAAGTGTGAAGCAGACACTAATGCTGAAAAGCCAATGCTTTTGGATCCCACAAAGACTAACGACTGTAAACTTATAACATTTAATCAAAACGGCGAAGCTTGCCCTAATGAAAGCGATAGTTCCTCGGATGATTTCAAAAGAGCAGATAAGTCTATTGAGCTTTATCACTTAAATCATAAGAATACGACTAGGGCACGAAAGCAAATCCATCAAGAAATAAGGCAGCTGGTCGCCTCAACAAATGAATTATTTGAACAAGGTTTAAATGCGCAATCAGTAGCAATAGAAAGCAATATAAAAACCTTGTTAAGAAAAATTAGAACTACATGTAAATCCACGCAATTTAATACAGCGGCTAAGTTATACCTTAGCCAATTTGATAATCACCAGTGGGTTAAAGAAATTCTCGATTTGAGATAGAGATAAATATGAATAATGTAAGTACAGAAGAAATAGTAAATCGCGTTTGGAACTACGCCCACGTATTACGTGATGAAGGTGTAGGCTATGGCGATTATGTAGAACAACTAACCTATCTCATTTTTCTTAAAATGACTGCTGAACGAGTTGCAGGTGGACAAGAAGGCGAAAGCTTAGCTACAGAACAGTGGGCTAAGTTAATTAAGCTTGATGGTTCCGATTTAGAAAAGGAGTATCGTCATACTTTAGAAACGCTTGGTGAACAAAAAGGTACTTTAGGAACTATTTTCCGTAAAGCACAGAATAAAATTCAAGACCCTGCTAAGTTAGAGCGCTTAATTGACATGATTAACAAAGAGTCATGGTCCACATTAAGTATTGATGTAAAAGGTGCAATCTACGAAGGCCTTTTACAAAAAGGCGCTGAAAGCGAAAAGAAAGGTGCTGGCCAGTACTTTACGCCTCGTCCCATTATTGAAGCTATTGTTGATGTAATGCAACCTCAACCTATGCAGATTATTGCTGACCCTGCATGTGGTACCGGTGGTTTTTTAACAGTTGCCCATGACTATATTACAAACAATAAAACACGCCCACTTTCAAAAAAAGAAGCACGCTTTTTAAAGCATGATGCTTTTAGAGGCAATGATATCTCTGACTCTGTTGCTCGCTTATGTGCCATGAATTTATATCTTCATGGTATTGGAACTGATGATTGTCCTATCTCTACTTCAGATGCCTTAGCAAAAGAAGTTGGCGAAAACAAAGTAGATATGGTGTTAGCAAACCCACCATTTGGTAAGAAAAGTTCAGTTACTATTATTAGTGAAAAAACAGGTAAAATTGAGAAAGAAAAACTTACTTATGAACGCGATGATTTCTGGGCAGACTCGTCAAACAAACAACTAAATTTTGTTCAACACATTGGCAACATGCTCAAAGTTGAAGGCAAGGCAGGTGGTAAAGCTGCGGTTGTTCTACCCGATAATGTTTTATTTGAAGGTGGTGCCGGTGAAACTGTTCGTAAAGAACTGCTTAACCGATTTAATCTTCATACGATTTTAAGGCTTCCAACCGGTATTTTTTACGCGCAGGGGGTTAAAGCGAATGTTTTGTTTTTTGATGCAAAACCCGCGTCTAAAAAAGCTTGGACCGAAAATGTGTGGATTTATGATTTTAGAACCAACGTGCATATGACACTTAAAACTAAAAAATTAACACGTACAGATTTTGATGATTTCGTAGAATTATTTTCAGCTTCAGACATTAAAAAACGTATCTCAAACTGGCAAGACGAAGAGCGCGAAGAAGATGGCGGCCCAGGCCCTGATGGTCGCTGGCGCAAGTTCAGCTACGATGAAATTATCGCTCGTGATAAAACTAACCTTGATATCTCATGGCTAAAAGATGATTCGCTAGAAGACACTGAAAACCTTCAACCACCAGCTGTTATAGCCAGTGAAATTGTAGAGCTACTTACTGCTGCTTTAGAAGAATTCAAAAGTGTAGAAGAAGCACTTGTTGACGATGAAGAAGACGTTTAATACTCACGAATTATAGTTTAGTGATGTACTAAAGGTGTATAAATATACAAAGGCTTCCATGTGAAGCCTTTTTAATTGTTAAAGGAAATGATTGCATAATGGATAACTCTTGGATTCCTGAAAGTAGTAATGAATGGTATGACTGGTTAACGCAGGAAGAGTCAAAGACTCGAAATTCGTACTACGCTAAGCCAGTAAACCTAATTCATGATTACGGCTCTGAGCGAGCAACCAAAATTGATTATGAAGGAAGGGAAATTCTTGAGTTATTACAAAATGCAGCCGATCAAGCTAAAGATACTAATGAAAAAGGCAGAGTAGTTATAGAGTTATCACACAATGGGATGGTGATTGCGAATACTGGTAATGCATTTTCTGTTGGTGGCATCCAATCGTTACAAAATGCTCATCTAAGTCCAAAACGTTTAGGGGAGCGTAAGTTTATTGGTTGTAAGGGCTTAGGTTTCAGATCTATTTTAAATTGGACAAATAGCCCGATTATATACAGCGGTGCTTTAGCTTTAGCGTATAGCCGAAAGGTAACTGAAGAGAAGCTAGAAAGTCTAATTTCTGAAAATTTAGAACTCGCTGAACTAGTTGCTAAAGAAACTAAAAAAACTGATTTCCCCGTTTTACCTGTATTACCTTTCCCTGGTTTTTCACAAAGCAATGATATTAAGAATTTTCTAGATGAAAGCAATTATGAGCTAGCTGAGAAATGTTTATATTGGAAGAATAAAGGGTATACAACTGCAATTGCTATTCCTTTCAATAACGCTGATATTTATAAAAAAGCATTACAACAATTGAGCATATTAAGACCTGAAATATTGTTATTTGTTGATTCTTTAGATGAGTTGAAATTTTTATTGCCTAATGAACAAGAGCGAATATGGTCCAAAGATGGTGATGATACTACCAAAATGGTCCTCGAAAATGATTCCCCCCTTGGTGTTTGGCAGGTATTTAAAACAGGTGACGATGTTCCTGAAAAGTATTTAAACAGTGATCAAAATGATAAGTATAGC
>JBLIDR010000397.1:0-3137 GCA_047632655.1 Francisellaceae bacterium
TTAATCTGTTCGCAATATTACTCAGGGGCTGATAAAGTAGGTCTTTAGTTGTTTCACCTGGCTGTTCAAGTAAATCACTTTCACTCTTTATGGTGAAAGAATCAATAATATGTTTTTTCTTTATGTCATATATTCTAAGGTTAACTTCAATTTTATTAGGTATTCCTGACCAAAAAGTATAATGGTTTGTCCAAGCTAATATTTTTGGATATACAATATAATTATATCCTTTAGCTCTAGCAGATTTAATTTCAGAATTAAGATCTTTAATATTTGTGACCTCTTGAACGTGTGTAAAATATTTGCTTAAAACCTCAGTTACAACATTAGCAGCTTGAAGACCACTACCTTTAATAATTTCTCCTGATCCATCTAAGTCAAAGCCATCTTCTGGAACAAAGACACTTATTTTACTGCTTTTATTAAGTTGGATGATATCAGTTGATTTTTGTGCTGATAAATTTGTATTAGTAGTAATAATGCTTTTAGATGTGGCGCATCCAGCTAATATACTGAATAATATGAATAATATTAATGATTTTATCGGTCTCATTATAATATGCCTATTTTGAATTGAGCGGATTATATCAAATATTTAGCATAATAGGTGAATTTTGGTATTTTTGATTAATATATATGCATATTATTAATGAACTGTAGGAACGTGATAAATTATGGCAAAATTATATTTTTATTATTCGACTATGAATGCGGGAAAAAGCACAGCATTACTGCAGTCTGCTTATAATTATGAAGAACGAGGTATGAGCACACTCCTTTTTGCCCCTAAATTAGATGACAGATATGAACAAGGTAAAATCACATCTAGGATTGGTTTATCATCAGATGCGTTGTTATATGAGAAAGAAACAAATTTAGAGGATTTGGTTAAAGAGCAAATTGATGAAAAACAAATTCATTGTGTTTTTGTAGATGAAGCTCAATTTTTAACTAAGAAACAGGTTTATCAATTGTCAAATATTGTTGATAAATATAATATTCCTGTATTAGCTTATGGCCTCAGAAATGATTTTCAATCTGAGCCATTTGAAGGAAGTAAGTATCTCTTAACTTGGTCTGATGAATTAATTGAAATTAAAACTATATGTCATTGTGGACGAAAGGCAAATCATGTTTATCGCACCCACAATGAGGAAGTAGTAACGTCAGGAAATCAAATTCAGATTGGTGGTAATGATCAATATGTTTCGGTTTGTCGGAAACATTATAAGTCTGCTATAGCAAAATATAATTATTGACCTTAAACTCAAAGTATATGTTATTGTATCGTTATGTAATTTAATATAATAAGAATTTATAATACTAACAATCTGAAATCTAACAAACAGCACAAACGTTACAATTAGATATTACTAGAAAATAGGATTGATATCTTCACAGCGAGACCCAGCGAGTGATTATAGGAAATATGATAAGTCTCAAATATCGCAAATGAAATTTATTGAGAATACAAAGCTAGTAAGATTTAGCCTGGAAGATATAAAATAATTATTTGAGCTAGAGAATACTGATCTAGCAAGTTCTGGGGTTAAACAAATAATACGCTTAAAGTCAGATGAAATTACTAACAAGACTTCAGTACTGCTATAATTTCTTTGTGTAGGCATAAATTATTGGATATTGCAAACTGTCATTTTTAGGTATTTAATTATAAGAAATTAATAACCCTCAGCCAATGCGCCTTCTCTTCTTGGATCAGCTGCACCATAAAATAAATTATTATTTTTCTCAACAGTTTGCGCTGATCCCATATCATCAATAGGGGTAACCGTGTGTCCCATTTCCTCTAAGATATGAATCGTGTCTTGGCTAAAACCTTGTTCTATTCTAATTTCATCAGGCCACAGTTGATTATGCATTCTAGGCATGCTAACAGCGGTTTGAATATTTAAGTTATGATCAATGACATTTAAGATGACTTGAAGTACGGTTGTAATAATTCTACTTCCTCCGGGTGATCCAGTAGCCATGAATGGCTGATTGTTTTTGTCAATAATGAGAGTAGGGGTCATTGAGCTTAACGGACGTTTTCCTGGTTGAATTGCATTAGATTTTCCTTGAATTAGTCCATAAGCATTCGGCTCACCGACTTTTGAGGTAAAGTCATCCATTTCATTATTCATTAAAAAGCCAGAATTTTCAATTACATAGCCATTACCAAATGAATAGTTTAAGGTATAGGTATTAGCAACCATATTTCCATCTTTATCAATAATGCTATAGTGGGTGGTTTCTACGCTTTCATAGTTTGGCTTTAACTTATGTGAAATTTCAGAGCTAGGCTTATGTTTTGTTTGATAAATGCCATTGCGTATTTCTGCAGCATATTTTTTTGAAATTAATTGTACAGTTGGATTGTCAATAAAATCAGGGTCACCCAGCTTAAGATTTCGATCATAATATGCTTGGCTCATAGCTTCGGCTAGAGTATGAATATATCTTGCATCGTTTAAACCATATCTCGCTAATGGATATCCTTCTAATATATTCAAAAGTTCAATTAAAATAATTCCTCCAGAGCTTGGTGGAGGCATGGAATAAATTTTATACCCATGATAGTCCCCTTGAATTGGTTTCATTATTGTAGCGTTATATGACTTTAAATCTTCAGCTGTAATGATACCACCATGTTTTTTCATTGATGCGATAATGTTTTTTGCAATAGAGCCTTCATAAAATGACCTACCATCGCTTTTTGCAATTTCTGATAAACTCTTTGCTAAATCAGGTTGTTTCCATCTGTCTCCAGGTTTTAAAACAGAAATCCCGCTTTTATCAAAGAATATTTTTTTTGATTCTTTTGAGCGAGATAACCATTTTCTGGAATTATTTAAGGCATCAGAAAGCTTGAATGATACTATAAATCCATTTTTTGCTAAATTAATTGCTGGTTGCATTACTTCTGATAATGTTAACTTTCCATATTTTTTTTGTGCTAGAACTAATCCGGCTACAGTGCCCGGAACACCTGATGCTAGATATGTTTTACTGCTCTTACCTTTAATAAGACTACCTTTTTTATCTTGATACATTTTTGATGTAGCAGCAGCAGGAGCTTTTTCACGATAATTAATCGCTATAGCTTCTTTTTTATCGTTTAACCATACCATCATGAA
>JBLIDR010000398.1:0-3133 GCA_047632655.1 Francisellaceae bacterium
ATGGTACAACTCTAACCGGGCTTAGGGAGAATTATAATGTGGATCCAGAGCATTTCTTAGAATATGTTGATGATGTTTGCTTAAGTGATTTAGAACCAGATCTCGAATTAGTTAAAGCTATTTCTAACCTATCTGGCAAAAAATACATTCTAACTAATGCATCTGATTATCATGCAAAAAGAATACTTCAACATCTTAAATTGAATGAGTATTTTGATGGTGTCTTCACCATACAATCAGCAAACCACATCCCAAAACCTGAAATGAGTTACTACACTCAATTTATAGAAAAATATAATATCCAACCAAAAAATAGTGTATTTTTTGAAGATAGTTCTCACAACTTATTAACAGCCGCCGAGCTAGGAATTAAAACGGTTTTAATTAAAACAAACTGTGAAAAATCCATGCAATATCATGATCATATTGACATTCACGAGACAACTGATTGCATTAAATCACATTTAGCCATGTATAAATAATCAATTATGTCTGCTACTTAAATGCTTTTTTGCCAATGTCTGAACGCTTATATTGATTTTTCCATTTAATATTATCCGCTAGATTATAAGCTGACACATATGCTTCTTCGATACAATCACCTAAGGCTACAGCACATAATACACGACCTCCAGCAGTCACAACATTGCCATCCACTATTTTTGTACCAGCATGAAATATCTTTGTTTTTACATTATCATCAGCATCAAGACCAGAAATGACTTCTCCTTTTGGATAGCTATCTGGATAACCCTTTGCGGCTAAGACAACACCTAATGCTGTTTCATCACGCCATTTAGGAGCTTCAACACTAGTAAGATCACCTTTAGCTGCAGCTAAAGCTAACTCAACGAAGTCTGATTCAAGACGCATCATAATAGGCTGAGTCTCTGGATCGCCAAAACGACAATTATACTCAAGAGTTTTAATATTACTGTCTTTATCAATCATTAATCCAGCATATAAAAATCCCTTATACGGGCTACCTTCAGCATTCATACCGTCAACTACTGGCTGAATGATATCCCTCAACACTCTGACATGGATATCAGGTGTAACAACTGGTGCCGGAGAATATGCTCCCATCCCGCCAGTATTTGGGCCTTTATCCCCGTCATCACGCGCTTTATGATCCTGCGAAGAAGCCATTGATACAACATTTTTTCCATCAACTAAAACAATAAAGCTAGCCTCCTCACCCTCTAGAAATTCTTCAATTACAATTTCACAACCAGCGTTACCAAAAAGGTTACCAGAAAGCATATCAGTTATGGCTTCGTTTGCTTGTATCAAATTTTGAGCTATGACTACACCCTTACCTGCTGCCAAACCACTCGCCTTGACAACGATTGGCATTTTTTTATCCAGAATATAATTCTTTGCTTGTTCAGAGTTAGTGAAGTTTTTATAGGCAGCTGTTGGGATATTATATTTCTGCATAAAGTCTTTACTAAAAGCTTTAGAGCTTTCTAATTGAGCTGCTTTTTGTGTAGGGCCTAAACATAATAAATTATTTGCTTCAAAAGTATCAACAATTCCTAAACTCAGCGGAACTTCTGGGCCAATAATAGTTAAATCAATAGAATTATTCTTGGCAAAATTTAACAAACCATCAATATCAATTGCTTCAATATTAATATTTTCAATATTTTGTTCTAATTCTGTACCTGCATTTCCAGGAGCAACATAAATAGAAGATACTTTTGATGATTGTGCCACTTTCCAAGCAAGTGCATGTTCTCTACCGCCACTGCCAACTATTAAAATTTTCATGTAATTCTCTCAATTTTTTATTTATATAGATCTATATGATTTCTAAACTAATTGCTATTCTATTTGAAAATGCATTAATTGTAAAAAAGGAATTCACTGTGAGTAGCGTTCTTAACTCAAAAAATTGCACAGGAAAGAATATTATAATAATGGCCGGTGGAACTGGAGGCCATGTTTTTCCTGCTTTAGCTGTAGCAAGATGTTTTAAACAGAAAGGAGCAACAGTTTCGTGGGTAGGAACAAAACTCGGAATTGAGACCAAGATAGTCCCGGCAGAATTTGAAATTGATTACATCAAAGTAAGCGGTGTACGTAAAAAAAACTTAAGACAGAAACTCTCTTTCCCTATGAAATTAATAAGTGCAATACTCCAAGCCAAAAGCATACTCAAAAAGCGTCAAGCCCACATAGTTATTGGCTTTGGTGGCTACGCATCAGGGCCAGGGGGTATTGCCGCCTACTTATCAAAAATACCACTAATCATACATGAGCAAAATGCCATACCAGGAATGACAAATAGATATCTCTCAAAAATTTCCAATTTAACTCTACTTGCGTTTCCATATTCTAAACTTAAAGCTAAATCTAAAGTTATCGGAAACCCACTTAGAGAAGAAATTAAAGAATTAAACAATAATTTAAAAATTTACAACAAAACTGAATTTAATATTTTAATTCTTGGAGGAAGTCTAGGCGCAAAAATATTGAATGATGTAGTTCCTAAGGCTCTTGAAAAATTAAAAACAAGACAGGGCTTTAAAGTCATACACCAGTCAGGGGAAAAACTTTATAGCGAAACCATAGGTAATTATTCGAGCATAACGACAGGTTATGAAATTAAAAAATTTATTGACAATATGGCTGAGGTTTATAAATGGGCAGATATAATTATTTGTCGCTCTGGAGCATCAACTGTTTCAGAGGTCGCTGCGGCTGGTATACCTGCAATATTTATTCCATACCCTCATGCCGTTGATGACCATCAGTACCATAATGCAAAGTTTTTAGCGGATGCTAAGGCTGCAGTAATATTCAGGCAAAGTGAATTATCACCAAACAAATTAGCCGAAGTGTTAGATGAATTATTTACTAAACCTGAGATACTAGATGAAATGTCAAAAAACTCAAAAAATTCCGCCGTAATAAATGCCACAGAAGAAGTAGCCTCAGTGGTTTTAAAATATTTACAATAATAAGTGGCCTGTTAATATTTGAATACTCGTGATGAAAGGATATAAGATTTAGGCGACTGATCAGAATAAATTAACCCAGATGGCGCAGGATATTTATTTCCTATCAAGGTCTTAAAATCTTAGCATAGCATGCCTATGTAAGAATTTAAGTAACGTAGATAGGGGAT
>JBLIDR010000399.1:0-3128 GCA_047632655.1 Francisellaceae bacterium
AGTATTAAGTTAGACTATAAAATATTTATAGATTTTTAGTAAAGATTTAAAATTATTATTAGATTAATAATTCACAAGAGGTGTGTAATATGAAACGAAATATCTTATCAGCTATAGCATTTACTTGAATGAGTTCATTATTAATCATATTAGCTAGTTTTCCATTCCAGCCAAATGATAGCGATTAATCCTGCCATCGAAATTATATAGATTGGACATCTTTCCTAATTGGCTTTTAAGCCCACAAGTGATATAATTCATAGCGAAAATGATGATGATTCCCTAAGATTTATAATTATATCGAAAGAATTTTTCAATAAATTATTAGAGTGGACCTAATTAGGAAAGATGTCTATTGTATTAAGAAAGTATAAAAACCATAAAATAGATGAGGTTCAGGAAAGGATATGAAAGCATTGAAAAAAATATATATATTATATTATTCTCATAATTTGAAAATTACAAAAGCTCAGCTACAGCTAGCACGCGGCTATAGTCATAACTAATAAGTATTCACTTTTTTATCCAGACTTATTAAAGTCTATTTAAATGAATGTACTACTCTAATTTCTACAGTGCATATAGTTATCATTGCGATAACAACTATATTAGCGGCTTGACTTGCTCTGCTTATTAATGCTGCGTTATGGATTTATTATTTACCATATATGAGAAAATAAATCATTATAAATATTTTTCTATAAGTTTTAATATTTTAAGATAGAACTAGTACATCTGTTTGCAACAGGTTTTTAATCATTTAGACTAAGATATCTTTTATTTTGGGGTGGATTATCACTATGGTAATGCTAGTAAGAAATAGCTACAGAGCTACATTTGCTGTGACAATGGCATTTTTATTTAATGCTGGTTGGGTGGATAGTATCGTCTTGTATAATGTTTATAACGAAAGTGTTACTTATGTTACTGGGAACTTTTCATCGGTAGGTGATGCAATTGCCACACATAATATATTTTTTATGTTTAATATATTTATGCTTATTTTTGGTTTCATAGGCGGTGCAACGGTAAGTGGTATTATACTGAGAACTCAAAACCTTTACTTTGATAAAACCTATGGTTGGGTGCTAATTTTACAGGCTATATTCACTTTGATTGGACTTTTATTAATGAACCAAAGTGGTTATAAAGTATATGTTTATTATGACCTTATGTTTCTTTCTTTTGCCATGGGTATGCAAAATGCTACCACTAGTATTTACTCTGGTGGGTTGGCTAGAACGACACACCTGACTGGAACGACGACAGACTTTGGTATTCACCTTGGTCGTTGGATGGCCCGTAAGGCTTATGATGGACGTAAATTATTTTTTTATTTTTCTTCAATGATAATGTTTGCTGTTGGTTCAGCAGCTGGTGCTTTTTGGTCACATCACAGTGACCATAACTATTTATATTTATTATTACCTTCTATATTGATCCCATTGGCTTATGGAGTGTATTACATATTTTTTAATGAGAGAAGCAGAAAGCGGCGATTTGCATCTTAAGTGAAAGTTAGCTATCTTTATTGTTGACATAACTAGGATGATAATATGCCTAAATTATATTTTCTCGTTTCAATTCTGTTTATTTCCTTAGCTCAGAGTGGGGTAGCAGCTCAAGTATCATCAATATTACATTTGGTCAGCGTAAAAGGTATAGGAGATGAAATTGGTACAGTCACTTTTTTAGATACGAAAAAAGGGTTATTAATCACGCCGAATTTAATAAATTTATCTCCTGGATATCATGGTTTCCATATACATCAAGACCCATCTTGCCTACCAGGTAAAAATGATAATAAAATGGCTGCAGCAATTTCTGCAGGAGGTCATCTTGACCTTCAGAAGACGAATGTTCATTCTGGTCCATATGTTAACAATAGCCATTTAGGTGACCTCCCAAGATTGATGGTAGATCAAAATGGTATTGCAGATGTTGCTTTTTTAGCACCTAAATTAAGTGTTAATAATGTGATTAAACATGCCGTTGTTATTCACGCTGGAGGGGATAATTACTCTGACAAACCATTACCCTTAGGTGGCGGTGGTGCGCGTATTGCCTGTGGAATAGTTAGTGATAATAAAGACAAATAAATAGTTTTATTTTGATGCTAGTTTTTTGGCAGTAGCTAAAAGTAATTTTTCAGTTGTTTCCCAATCGATACAGGCATCTGTAATAGAGACGCCATATTTCAATTGATTCTTATCAAAGCTAATTTTTTGGTTACCCCAACTTAAGTTACTTTCCAACATCAAACCAATAATATTTTGATTACCATTAATAATTTGATCAATACAATTTTCAAAAACCAATGGTTGTTCTTCAGGCTTTTTATGTGAGTTAGCATGACTACAATCAACCATAATGTTTGTTGTTAAGCCAACTTCAGTTAGTTCATTTTCACATTGCCTTATATGAACTGAGCCATAATTAGGCTCTTTACCACCACGTAGGACGATGTGTCCATATTTATTTCCTGTTGTCTGAGTGATAGCGCATTGACCATTTGGAGTGATTCCAAGAAAGGCATGGGGCTCTTGAATCGCCTGAAGAGCGTTAACAGCAACTTTTAAGCTACCATCGGTTGCATTTTTGATTCCAACAGGTGAAGAGAGGCCACTTGCCATTTCACGGTGTGTTTGGCTTTCTGTAGTCCTGGCTCCAATAGCCGACCAAGCAACTAAATCAGCTAAATATTGTGGCATTATTGGGTCAAGAGCTTCTGTTGAAACAGGTAAGCCAATATGATTAATCTTGATCATTAACTCTCGTGCTATTTTAATGCCTTGATCAATGTCAAAAGAGTCATTAAGGTGTGGGTCATTAATTAGGCCTTTCCATCCAGTGGTGGTTCTCGGTTTTTCAAAATACACTCTCATAACAATGACGAATTGTTTTTTAACTTTATCCGCAAGAACTTTGAGTTTTTCGGCATACTCTATCGCTGCTTTAGTGTCATGTATGGAGCAAGGCCCGACTATAACAATTTTGCGTTTATCTTTACCGTCTAAAATATTTTCGATATCTTTACGACCTTGATCAACAACCTTTTGAGCTTGTTCTGATATAGGAAAGTCACGCATAACATTTTCAGGAGTAATGAATAAGATTTGCGATTTTAT
>JBLIDR010000400.1:0-3124 GCA_047632655.1 Francisellaceae bacterium
CTGTTGTTTTTTTGTAGTTTCTGAGTAAATATTTGCTTTTAAATGTAATAAATGCAAAATGTTTAGAATCTGCTCATATAATTTCAACTGATGCGTCAGAGCTGCCATATGGTGCAAAACCTTCTGATATGAAGTTACTACCATGGAACCCAGCAACAATTAATATAATAGCAGTTAAAATTGGTATGATAATTTTAAATACAGTAATTACGTTATTAACCTTGGCTAAAAACTTTATGCCCCAATAGTTTATGAGCATATATATAAGCATTAATACAACCACAGAGGCGATACCTAGTAATCCAAGGCCATCATTTTTATATATATATGGTGTTAAAGAAGGAAATGCGGTACTTAAATATTGAATGGTAGCGGATGCTTCTGAGGGTATAGTAACGACAACACCTAACCACCCTGAAATTGCAATAACAAAACCAAAGTCTCTATTTTTGTGACTAATCGTAAACAAACGTGAAAAAAATGATGTTTCTTTGGTGTACATACAAGCAATTTCTGCTAGCAAAAGAGCTAAAACTAGAGTTAATCCAGCACCAATAAACCAAGAAATGTATGCAGCCGGTCCAGCATTTTTTGATGCATAGTAAGCGGCGAATAGCCATCCGCTACCAATCATGCAGCCGATGCCTATTGATATAGCTGCAATTAAACTTGGCTGCTTGTTTGTTTTAATTAATGCCATAGACCATAAACCTTCAATATTATGAATTCGAAATATAGTAACAGTTATTTATTAATCAGAATATAGTGCTATATCCGGTATTTTAGGTTTTAGGATGGAGATTGGCAATTCGACAAATCTGTTTTTTACCTAAAAAGATTAATCCTGTTGTAATTATTCCAATTATAAAACTAAAAAAGAATAGCCATACCCAACCTAACGCACCTGCTGTCCATCCAGCAAAGGGGCCAATAAATACACTACCTATAGTGTCAATCGAGGAGAAAAGTGCAAATTGCGTTGCAGAAAAAGACTTATTGCATAAGCTGAGCAAAAATGCGACTAAGACAGCGCTGCCCATGCTACCAACAAAATATTCCACAGCAACAGCGACAACCATTAAAATGTAGCTCTTACCTACAATTGCAAGTAGAAGGTACATTAAATTCGCACATGCCATTAATAAGCTGAACCATAGAAACCCTTTATAAATACCAATCTTTTTAACAATTAAACCACCTATGACTAGTCCAGTAAGGGAAAAGATTAATGCTGAAGTTTTATATGCAATGGCAATATCAATTAAACTAAAATGAAGGTAACTTAAAAAGAAATATGAATTTAAGCTAAAGGCAAGGCTGTCACCAAGTTTGTATATAATAATAATCAATATGACAAAAATACAAGCAAAAAAGGTATCTCTGGAAAAATATTCTTTAAATGGCAAGATAACAGCTTGATATAAAGAGGGTGGGCAATGTGAGAGAAGTTTATTTGTCTTTGGGGCTATATATGTTCCGACAATGCCTATTAACATCAATGAAGTTATGGCTAAAAATGCAATATGCCAATTTGTTGCTACGACTATAAATATGATGATTGTGCTCATGCAATACATAGCCACGCGATAACCAAGGCTAGAAATTGATGCGCCGATTGCGCGATCATCTTCGTTTAAGATCTCTACTTGGTATGCATTAAAAGCAATGTCTTGAGTTGCTGAGGTAATGCTAACCAATAGTCCAATTATGGCAATTAACAACATCTCTTTATTTGGTGATAAGAACGACAAAGATCCAATTAAAGTAATCAGTAAGATTTGTGTTATTAGAATCCAGCTTTTGCGTCTGTCAAACCAAGGTAGAGCATACCTATCAATTAATGGTGACCATAAGAATTTTACAGTGTAAGGAAATAAAATTAAGGTTAGTAAGCCAATGCTTTCGACTGAGACTCCATATTTTGTAAACCAAATTATAAATGTTGATGCAACCAGCATTCTTGGGAGGCCAGAAGAAAAACCAAGCAAAAACATGGTCAACATTATACGGCTGGAAAAAATTGTTTTGAAATTCTCTATACAGGCTTCTTTAATCTTATGGATTGTAATCATTTATTTTTAAATATCATTTTTATTTAAGCCTAGACTTTTTTTATATTGAACACAATGAAGAGTGTTTTTTTATAAAAAAATTAGATTTTTCTTTGGGTATATAAATTATGTCAAGTAATAGTTTATGTAGCTAAATATTTGATCTATAGCCTTGTGCTTGATAACATCTTATATGGTATTATATCAGGAGTTAGAAGTATGGAAATTGAAGCGCTCAATGGTTTATCCTCCCAGGAAGCAAAAGAAATCATAAGTATTTTAAATTGTAATGAAAGTCAGGAAAAAAAATGGCAAAAAGTATCTAAAAATTTTTTGAAAACAAATATACCATTTAAAACTCACGAAAAGTTATATCAAAATATTTATCAAAGTTGTGACAATCATTATATGTCAATACCTTCCGAAGTGGATATAAAAAAATCCTTTTTAGGTGCTTGGATGGAAAAACTTAACATAACAAATATTCCTGATTTCCATAAATGGAGTAGAAGTAATAAAGAAAGTTTTTGGAAGACTGCTATTGATGCATTAAATATTCCTTTTGCTCAAATACCGAGTGAAATTGTGGATCTATCTAATGGAGCTTGTCATCCAAAATGGTTACCAAATGCCGAATACAATGTGGTTGATGCTTGCTTGTCCGCTGGACCAAATAAAATAGCTATTGTTTTTGCAGATGAAAATGGAAAAACAGACAGTTGGACTTATAGGAAATTAACTAAAGTTACAAATCAAGTTGCTAATAGCTTACAAGATATTGGTATCAAGATTGGTGATCGCGTCGCAATTGATATGATGATGACTGCTGAATCAGTAGCGATATACTTAGGAGTCATTAAAGCTGGTGCAGAAGTCGTGTCTATTGCTGACAGCTTTGCTGTTAATGAGATTAAGATTAGATTGGAGACATCTGATACAAAAATAATTTTCACTCAAGATTACATTGATCGTGCTGGTAAAAAAATCCCAATGTACGATAAAGTCAAACAATCAACTAATATTAAAATTATTAGTGTTATGCATAAAGGCAGTAATCTTACTTTAGGTGATGG
>JBLIDR010000401.1:0-3116 GCA_047632655.1 Francisellaceae bacterium
GCAAACATCATGACGCGTAATTTATTAATCTTTGGTCAAGGCGCAATGGCTTGTCATCCTTATATACAAAAAGAGTTTTATGCCGTAACGGGTGGTAAAGTTGATGAGTTTGATAGTTTATTGTGGGGTCATGCCGGATATTTTCTGCGGAATATCATTAGATCATTTTGGGGTGGCTTGACCTGTGGTGGCTTTATTTGTGCACCAAAATCGCCTTTGAAAAAGTATTATAAAAGAGTTGCAAGATTAAGTTATAACTTTGCTTTTGCAGGGGATTTATCATTAATGTATCTTGGCGGTGAGCTAAAGCGTAAAGAACGTTTATCTGCCAGATTGGGTGATACCTTGTCTTATCTTTATATGGCAAGTGCCGTTCTTAAGCAATTTAAAGATTATGGTGAAAATAAAGATGAGCTTATTTATGCTCAATGGGCGTTAGAATATTGCTTATGTGAAGCTCAAAAGGGTTTGACCGGATTGTGTGCTAATTTCCCTTCTAAGGTGCTTGGTGGTACAACTAGATTCCTAATGTTTCCTTTTGGTACAACTTACCATCGTCCATCAGATGACTTAGACTCTAAGGTCGCTAAAAGTTCTATGACGAATAATGCCTATCGTGAACGTCTGCTTTCCCGTATGTATTATTCTGGTGATTCAACTCAGCCTATTGATAGGGTTGAGAATGCATTTCAGTTGGTCCTTGCTTCTGCAGAAATTAGTAAAAAAATTACTAAAGCCATCCGTGCAAGAGAATTACCAAAAATACCAATTGAAAATTTACTTGATGAGGCGCTTGAGAAAAATATCATTACTAAAGATGAGCACAAGCAAATTTCAGAATCTGAGGCTGCTAGATGGGATTCTTTACAGGTTGATGAGTTTGAGGCAAAAGATTTATTGTCTAAAGAACTTAATCCCTGTAATCCAACTATAAAAGAAGTTGTGAATGAACCTAAAACTAAAACTAAAACTAAAACAGTCAAAAAACCTATTAGTAAATTAAAGCCTAAAGTTGTTAATGAGGGCATCAAAATAGAGGAGATTAAAAAATAATGACAAAACAAGTAATTTCAACGAGCAAGGCTCCTTCAGCGATAGGGCCGTACTCACAAGCAATCAAGGCTGGTGATACGATATATTTTTCTGGTCAAATCCCTTTGGTTCCTGAAACTATGAAATTGATTAGTGATGATTTTCAAGATCAAGCCCGTCAAATGTTTAAAAATTTATCTGAAGTCATTCAAGCCTCTGGAGCTAGACTTGATCAAGTTGTTAAGATTAATTTATTTTTAGTCGATTTAAGTAATTTTAAATATATTAATGAAATTCTTACAGAATTTTTTAATGAACCTTATCCAGCTAGAGCTGCGATTGAGGTTGCTGGTCTTCCTGCAAATGCTTTGGTTGAAGTTGAAGCCATCGCATATGTTGGCTAAAGTATAAAATTAATTTGAATCTAAAAAATATTACCTGTTTAAATTCGTTGGCTATTTCTGTTCTCAATTTGAATTTTATGCATAAATATGGCGTTCAATGAGTATTTTTAATAATAAACTTTTCTCAATCATACCATTACCCACTATAATAACTCTCATAATATACACATTTTTGGTTTAAGCGTAAAATGCAAATTCGTTTATATAATTCATTGACGCGCAAAAAAGAAATTTTTGTGCCTATCAAACAAAATACAGTTAAAATGTATACTTGTGGGGTGACAGTTTATGATGAATGTCATATCGGTCATGCTCGAACTTATATTTCTTTTGATATTGTTGTTAGATTTTTAAAGTATGTTGGGTATGATGTGACATTGGTTCGGAATATCACTGATGTTGAAGACAAAATTATCAACCGAGCGCGTGAAAATAATGAATCTACTCAGGATTTGGTAGATAGGTTTACCCAAAAAATGTATCAAGACTTCGATGCCCTTAATATTGCTAGGCCGGATTATGACCCAAAAGCAACTGAAACTATTCCTGAAATGGTTGAAATTATTCAGGTATTGATCAGTAAAAAATATGCTTACCAAACTGAATCTGGAGATGTCTATTTTCGAGTAAAACGATTTGAAGGCTATGGACGATTGTCAAACCAAAATATTGCAAAATTAATTGCTGGTGCTCGAGTTGAAGTTTCGAAAGAAAAAGAAGATCCGCTTGATTTTACCTTATGGAAGTCAGCCAAAGCTGGAGAGCCAAGTTGGCCATCACCATGGTCAAATGGCCGCCCAGGTTGGCATATAGAATGCTCAGCAATGGCAAAGAAAATATTAGGCGATACTTTTGATATTCACGCGGGAGGATCTGATTTAAGATTTCCGCATCATGAAAATGAAATTGCTCAGTCTGAAGCTGCAAATGGCTGTACCTTTGCAAATTATTGGATGCACTCGGGCATGGTTCAAGTCAACGCAGAAAAAATGTCAAAATCATTAAATAATTTTTTCACCATTTCAGATGTGTTAAAAGATTATCGTCCGGAAGTGATCCGCTATTTTTTAAGTTCAGGTCATTATCGAAGTGAAATTAATTATTCTAGAGAAAATTTAGATAATGCGAAGGTTTCTCTTGTTAAGCTATATACTTGTTTGAGAGATTTAGATTATTGTGAGGTTAGCATCGATGAAAGCAATGAATTTAAAGTTAAATTTATTGAAGCAATGTCAGATGACTTTAATTTGCCAGAAACGCTATCTATTTTATTTTCGTTGGTAAAGAAAATTAATATTGCTAAGGCAGCCAATGATATTGCTAGCGCCACGCAGAATGCAGCATTACTTGTAGAGTTAGGTGGTGTTTTAGGTTTGTTGCAAGATAATCCAAATGATTTTTTAAAGGAAGCAGCGGTTAATAAATTATCTATTGATGAAGAAGAAATTAATATTCTTGTTGCCGAAAGGTTTCAAGCTAGAAAGGATCATCAATGGCTCAAAGCAGATGAAATAAGAATAAAATTATCTTCTAAGGGTGTGACTTTAGAAGATGGTGTGGAAAAAACAACATGGCGGATGGAGTAAAAAAATATGTCTAAAGCATCAAAAGAAGAATTGCCAATTAGCCATTCAATTGCAGAAGAAATTATAACTATAAGAGATTGCTTGAGATGGGCGA
>JBLIDR010000402.1:0-3115 GCA_047632655.1 Francisellaceae bacterium
TATGAAAAGTGCCAGATTGAGTTCAGACTAATTCAGATTAAGGAATATGTACCTGTGACTATTAAGTTTCTGCCCCCGATAATACTTCTCCATTTATTTGCTTGGAAATCATCAGAGTTATCGGTTCACCACAAATCATCATTCCATATATTTTTTCCATAGTGTTCGATAACGCCCATCGTGTTTTATTTGATCTAATGCTTTTTGTAATTTAATTACAGTTTCATTTGATGTTTGTTTACTTAATGCAAAATAATATTGAAGCTCCCCTGATAGCAAATAAACCGGTTCAAACATATTTATGTCTACCGAAGGTGTAATAGATTTGGCTCTCCTTTCTAATTCAACTTGATTAAAGGTTATAAAATCAACTCGTCCCTTAAGTACTTTTTTGATGTTTTGCGCTTCCAGCGAAACAAATGCTAAATTTTTACCTTCTTCAAAACCATATTGAATTAACTCTTCAGAACTTGAAGAACCTCGCATGACACCCACCATATAGTTTTGAATCTCCTGTATTGAATTGACTCGAAGATCCTTTCTGGACTTTAATTTATACAACCATATTTCGCGAGGAGCGATGGGACCCACCCATTTATAAAGCTTCTCCCTAGAAGGTTTTCTAGCCATATCCAAGATGAGGACATTGGGGTTACTATTAATAGTTTTCAATGCTCTTGCCCAAGGTAAGAGGCCTATATCTCCTTTTTTCTGGATACCACTGTCCTCAAGAACCCATTGAATCAATTCGATTGTGAACCCTCTAATTTCTTTTTTTTCCTCGGTTAAATAATAATTAAATGGAGGAAATGAATCTTCACCGATGATTCGAAGTTTTTCTGTTGCATAGCTAGGAGAAACAACTATTAATGTTAGTATAAATAAAACAATTGTTTTCATTGAATTCTTTTTATCTTTTAACATTATTTAAATATACCTCGTTACATGCAACACATTCTATCTCATTGATTTTATTGTATATTATATCAGTATTTTTTAGTGTTCAGTGGATAAAATCAACGTTTAGAGTGCTTAATAATGAGTGATTTGACACCTTCAACTTTACCTTCATCCCCTCTGGTATCATAAATTTGAGTGGTGTTAACACTCGTATGACCAAGCAAGTCCCTTGTTTGTAGAATGTCTGTTCCACCAGCTAACAAATTAGTTCCAAAATGTTTTCTTAGATAGTGCGGGGTAATGTTGGCTTTAAGGGGAAAGCCTCTTTTATGAAGCATATGTCTAACTCCCCCCTCGGTGAGCTGACTAGCTCGCTGCAGTGTTCCATGTCTATTAATGGGGTGCCAAAGTTGACCGGGTAAATGACCTCGTAAATTAGACAAATATTGCTTAAGGATATCTGCCACTTGGTCATTCATGGGGACTTTACGCTCTTTTGCTCCTTTACCAACAATTTGTATGGACTGCTCTTCAAATTTTACGTTTGCGGGGTATTGCATACTTACTAACTCACCAACTCGTAAGCCACATGACGCCAAGACAAAGAAAATGGCCTTATCTCTTAGGTTCTTGTCTTTACGAACAAAGTTTTTTCCATGACTCTCAAAACTCTCTAAAAATGCGTCCACCTCGTAATCAAACAGCGCACGACTTTTGGCCAGGGATTTAACAGGCGCGAGTACAATTTCACTGATTTCCAAATATACTGACTTATCAACCTTATGTTGTGGAGCAATAACAGAGAGCCGAGACGCCTTTTTCATGACACCACGAATAGCGATGATATAGGTATTTCGTGTGCTCGCAGATAAGGCCTTTATTTTGTCTTCGTTAGTTGGATCACGCGCGTCAGGTTTAAAACGTAAATACATCTGATAGTCGAGTACATGACTATAAGTTACCTCAGACCAATTGACATGCTCCGGTAACGCTTTGAGATTATGATAATACCATTGGGAAAATTGCCTTAAACAACGATACATAGTGCGCTGTGAAGCAACTGAATTTAAGGTTAAGAGATATTGTGCGACTGGTGAAGTTTGATCATACTCCATGTCACGAAGCTTGATCAGGCCAGATCTACTTTTAGGCATAGCCGGAGGAATGTACTCAGCTAAGGATGTTGTCTTATTCACCATACTCTGTTATTTCACACTTTTAAGTGTGGCAGGCTTCATCTGCCAGTCATTAATACCATCGGAGCCGGCGGGTAGGGTTATCCACTTCTTGGTCTCTATCAGTTCAAACTTATAGCCACTCTTATTGGAGCAAGCTGCAAAATGACTTCTGGCGGCTTCTGGTGTGCTAAATTCAGCCGATTTGGATAATTTACACAGACGCCTTTTTGCCGATAAATATAAGCCATCATTATAATGGTGGTGCCATGGCCAACTATTACTATGAATGGGGTCAAATACACCAACAAAGAAAAACGATTGATTAACGGCTACATCTTTAAGCTCATCAACAGCAGATTCAACATTCAGTAATATCTTGAGCCACCTATCTGGGTATTTTTTTTTGACTCGCTTCATAAAGTCACGGGTCTTAATTCTATTCAATAAGATGGTTAATAACGCTTCGTCATCCATTTAGCTGCACCTATATATTTATTACGCTTCAATGTCTTTGTGAGAAAAGCAAAAAACGAAAATTTTCTTTTAGGAAAACATGCACTGGACATGTAAACGGTAAATTATTATTGGAAATAATCGTAAACTTAATCTAAATTTATTGTATGGCGAAATAGATATTTACTTTTATTTCATCAATTTAAAAATGTATTGATTTAGTTAAACGAACGCATAAAAAATTCGACTGTATATTTATACACATTATTCTAACTGATGTAAATGTCCATTTACGCTAGTTATAATAATTTAACAAAAATACTGGTTATCCACACAAAGTAGTAACCGTTATAAATGTGTAGAGACAAAGTCTGCCCGTAAAAATACAACGGTAATAAAGAATGCTTTTACGTGAATAGTTGAAGCCCTAGTGAGGTGTGAAACCATGAAATTGACGTAGAGACGCGTGAAATAGACAGATATTTTGCAAATTACCTTATTTTAATTGGGCTAGAAGGCGATTGTCGCTAAATTGAGTGGGGCCATTGTGGAGCAATTAGTGGGTTAAAGAAGTCATAATGTGG
>JBLIDR010000403.1:0-3110 GCA_047632655.1 Francisellaceae bacterium
ACAGGGGGGGGGGGGGAGAATGACTAATAAAGATCAGTAGTCAATTTTGATTAAGGTTTAGTAACTGTTACACTAATAAAGCTAAATAAACTAGGTGATCAGATATTTCTACTTTGCTAAAAAAAGCACTTTATTTTGTGATTACATTAGTCTTTACTATATTGCTAGTATTAGCTATATCTCCAATTAAAGTGAACATGTCGACTTTACATCAAGCGGTATACTCTGTTCAATCAACAACAGCAGAAGTTAGTGAGCTTTCTGATAGTCATGGCGTGGTAGTTAACGTTAATCAAGCCGTGAATTTTAATCATTTGAACCAATTGTTAGTTGATTATACGTTTGTTTCTTTACTCGTTATATTCTTCATTTTCAAGGTGAATTATCGATACTTTAAATCAAAGATACTACTTCCTCCCTGGTACATTATTTTAAAAAAGACTTCACGCATATCCCTCTCTGGCTGGAAAGTCAGTAACATTTTGTATAAATCTAAATGGCTCTATAAATTTTAAACTTGTTTTATATCTTATGTATACCTGTTGATTTTTGTTTGACAGGTTAATTTATTGTATTTGTAAATAAAGGTAATAAAATGAAATTTATTAGAATCAAATTATGGTTAATACTACTTTATTTGAGTGTAGGTGTAGGGATAACTCAAGCTTTCGCGTTTGAAACAGTTAATTCGGATGATATTTTTACTCAGAAAGATATTAATAAAAGTATCAAGAGGGTTATTGATGCATTGGAAAATCACTACCTTTTTCCTGAAAAATCTAAACTAATCGTTAACAAATTAAAATATAAGCTAGCGTTGAATGCATTCAATCAAATAGATGACTTAGGAGCCTTTATTAACGAGTTAGGCGTACTTATTCGTAATGTAAGTGGTGATAGTTATTTAGATGTTATACAAACAAATCCTCGCGTTATCATTGGTCACTTACCTATTCTTAGTACAAAAAATTACCAAGATGACTTTGGCTTTGAAAAAATAGAAATACTTTCAGGTAATATAGGGTATTTGAAGTTAAATTCTTTCTACCAAAATGTAAGCGCTGAATTGAAGGCAGATCAGGCATTTGGCTACTTGTCTGGAACTGATGCTATGATTATTGACTTACGTAATGTCGAAGGTGATTCAATATCTCTTGCACAATATATGATGGGATTTTTTGTCAAACACAATACAACACTATCTAACGTATTCTACAACAGGCAAGAAAATACTGAAATATTAAAGTCTTCTAAAAAATTAGGCTTTGCTCATTTTAAGCAAGATTACCCTGTTTATATACTTACTTCTGCTTTTGTTTCTGGTACTGGCGAATTTTTTAGCTACACACTAAAGAGTTTAAAAAAAGCCGTTATTGTTGGTGAAAGAACGATGGGCGTTGCGTTGATATCTAAAACGCATAAAGTAAATGAGTTAATCAGTATTAATATGCCAATCGCCTTTCCTACACACCCTGTAACGAACACTAATTGGGAGCAGGAAGGTGTAGTTCCTGACGTT
Organism: Francisellaceae bacterium; assembly: GCA_047632655.1. GTDB lineage: Bacteria > Pseudomonadota > Gammaproteobacteria > Francisellales > Francisellaceae > CAJXRW01. The sequence continues at coordinate 1,520 of JBLIDR010000403.1, forward strand.
TATGTTGAGGCTAATCTCAGTTTTGATACAGCATATAAGTTAGCTAAAGAACACTTAGGACTATTTTAGTTGTAATAACCGATGTTAGTCCATCAGTTTAGCACGTTAACGACCGCTTTAATTAATGAAGCTGACGTTAACGCTTTAGAGTTTAGAGGCCGCTTTGTGGCAAAAGTGATTGAAGAGGTTAAACCTAGTAAACACAACATGTAGCGGCCGGTTGGGCTAAGTGGATAGCCCTTGTTCATATACAGCTGTAGGTTTTAATTAAATAAAAATCAAATATTTTTATCAAATGTGTGAGTTCTGGTTTAAAAAATTAAAAATCCAGCATAGATAAATTATACTTATTACTCTGATTTTAATGTAGCTATTTTAAATTAAATAGCACAAATTCAAACTTAAATCATTAATTTATAAAGAGGAATTCTTTAGGAAAAATTAAGACACCTGTAGGCTTTATTCTTAAGGCGAGTACCTTTGCGATTCCATTTATTTAGGGAAACTATTTTCATTAAACGGCAAAGTTTTATTAAGTTATTAACTGCTATCGTTATTTACACCTTATAATTTGTAACTCGAGCTTACCCACTTTGTCAAAAATACTCGTAATCTGAAAGGTTACATTGCGATCCTTATCGATAAAGCAGGCGAAATGTAGTGGCCAAATTAACTATGCCACTACAAAGTGATAGTTTAATTTTTCAATGGCCTGCATCGAAGTAAAGCTCAATGTGCTTATCTAGTGCTTGATGGGAATTATCAATATGGTGTATTATTAAAGGATATTGATTGGGGGCTTAGGGCTATTCTTTATCAATATGTATTAATAAGTATGGATATTAAATGCTTTACAAAGAATTCCCCCCCTATCGAAAGACGTGTCGGTTCGTGTCCAACCGCTGGTAACATTCTCCTCCTCCCTTGTTTAAAGGGCTATAACAAACAAGCCGACTTTTAAAGTCTGTTTCTTTATACCTGAAATTCAATGAATTTGTTCATCTAATTAGATATATTCTTACCAATGCACCCATCAAATATTAGCCACCCTTAGTTCACCTTGTATAAAAGGCCAACACAAAATTAACGAGGTAATTTAGATACTCTGATGAGTGGATTGAAATCTTCGAAATAGTGGCTTTTATGCTCTTATTTTACTTTTTATTCTGGATATTTATTTAATTAATAACTTCGCAGTCACCATTATTATGGATGTTTTTTTGGTTTTTATTTATTTTATATAAATAAAATCACATATGGGTGAAACTATCTTTTGTTATTTTAAATTACTGATTTTAAATGTTTTATTGTAATATAACTTATCAGATAAAAAATCAAGTCCTGATATAATATTATTTTTCTACGATAATCATTTAAAATATTTATTAACTTTAAGTTATCACTATTGACATTAAAGTGATTTCGAAGTACAAATACAGGGTGAAGGTTATTTGAACAATAATACTCTCATACTAAAATTACTTAAAATAATATATGCACTTAATTCTTTGAATGAAGGAAGGGGATTTATCAATGAAGCCAGTTACATCAAAAAAGCTCGTGAAATCGGTTATCGCATTAGCTATTGTTA
>JBLIDR010000404.1:0-3105 GCA_047632655.1 Francisellaceae bacterium
CAAAACTACGCTCAGCTTGCTTTATAATCATTCACCAAAACTAAAAGAAGCTGATGGTTATGCCTTAAAAATAACACATATATTCAACAATCATAGTAATAGAAAAGATGCAATGGTAAAAATAAATAGATGGATTAAGAGTGTTGAAAAAAGTGATTTGAATTGTTTTAACACCTTCATCAAGACTCTAGAGAAATACAAACCAAGTATAGCGAACTATTTTAAAGGCAGGAAAAATAGTGGTTTTGTTGAGGCGCTGAATAATAAGATAAAAGTAATTAAAAGACGATGCTATAGTTTCCTAACTCAAAATCTAGTTTAAGATTAGTATCTGCAGTTCTTGCTGAAGTTGATCAAGACTGGCAGACAGGGAAGATATATTTAAACAGGTAAACAACAAAATATATTTCAGCCAATTTACAGAAACAATGTGGCTTTATCATTAAATATAACCTGAGGTAGTAACTACGTTGTCTGGATAACCAGTCAAGCAGTAGTTCACGATCAATAACTAGATTAAATTAACTAAGGCGTGGAATTCAGATGAATCACAACCATTATTTATTAGTCCTATTACTGCTTCCGATATTAAGTATATTGATATGCAATATAGCTCAAGCAGATATTTTTACTATACCTATGCAATCATACACTTACACAGAGACATTTGTTGAACGGTTCGTTAGAAGCTACCAACAAGAAAGGTCGGAACTGGTGGTAGATAGCTATTCTAAGCGATTTTTTAGAAATAGGTTGCCGGATTCCAAAACTACAAAAAAGTATATTATTGAAAGCAATTTTATTAATACATCAAAAACATTTCAAATTTAGCGTTTAAGAAAATGTTAATCTAGCTGTAACTATATTAACTATGGCGTTAGAGCCAGTTTTCAGTATCTTCAAGCAGATCATAACCATGTTTATATCTGAGATTAACAATTTTAGTAATTTTATCAATTGCGGCTAAGTTGTCAGTAACAAAATGTGTTTGTGTGTGATTATGCTTGGATTTTAGCGAGCCATAAAAGCAAGTAACAACAAGATCTCCCAATAAGTCAATTGTCATATCAAGAGAATAATACTTATGATTTTTTTCTAGTCTAATCATATAAGAACTATTGGTTTAAGGTTGCCATGGAAAGAGGTTATCTCTTTGTTGGCTAAAAGGCTATATTTGTAGAGTACTAATATAGCCTTTTATCTTGATGAATTTACAGGCACAAAAAACCAGCACTAGGCTGGTTATAGTATTTGAATTAGTTGTTAAACTAACCCGAGGAGTAACAAAAATAATAACACTCAAACATTAAGGAAATATTAATATTTGATGTTATTTCAGCCATTATTTTTCAATAAAGTTTTATTTGGCTATTTTTATTATGATCATATAAATTATATATTGCTGAATATTTCTGCTGAATATCATGTTAATAGCTGTAGATATTAATTATTCTGAATGCAGAGTTTTTTGTTTAATAAACAACAAAATAATCAAAGCGTTACAGCGATTATTAAGTTAAAATTTGACTATGAATTTCTTAGGCTAATATGTAAACAAATCTATGAGCAATGCAACACGTGATTTAATCATTAAAGTAAATGAGAATACCTTTGAGTTAACCGCCTTAAATTTTCACTATCAAGGTCAGATAAATACGCCTTTTACCTTACAGGTTCAAGCCGTTTTTGATGGTCAACACTCGGAAGATAATTTCATTAAAAATTGGGTTGGTCAACATGCTACACTAGACATTGCTGATCAAGGTATTGAACCTTTTCATTTTTCTGGCTGGATCAGCCGAGTTGCTATGGTACATAACCCAATTGCTGACAGAAATGAATATCAGTTTGTACTAAGAGCATCTCATGCTGATTTAGACAGACGTAATGGACATAAGGTTTATGCTCAGGCCTCAATAGGTTCCGTGATTACCGATCTGATTGCAGGCTACTCACCCCATTCGAAGTTGAATTATAATCCAGAAAGATTTGATTTATTCCAATCTCAAGAAGAGGGTCATTACAATCAAGTTTTACATGGCTCATTGTCTGACTTTTTTCATTATCAATTAAACCTCCATGGTTTTTATTATCCTAGTTTTGCTGGTGAACAAGATACGCTAAACATCATTCCAGATCTAAATCATCTCCCAACTGATACACAGCATTATGTTCATAACATGAATAACTATAAGCCTAGTCAAAGTAATTATGCCGGTTCAGGCCCACTTATTGAAAGTTTGGATAGTCATTCTAAAAACAACAGGATTAAAGGACATAATCGTTATTACAGCCACCAAGAAGGGTTAAATAGTCGTGATGAATTATATTCACGTCAAAATACTCTAACGGGTAATTATGCATATCAGCAAACAAGTAGCGTAGATGAGCAGGAAGAAGCTGATATAAGAATTGATAAGGCTGTGCATGCGCTGGATCAATCACATACCCTTGTTGGTAAAAATATCATTAATACTGAGGGACACAGAGTAAGCTTACAAACTATCCGTGGTGGTAGAAATGAGACCAAGAGCTATTGGATTTATGCGGCTGATATTAAAGGTGAGCTCAGCGAAGATCAACATTGGCAAGTCTCAACTGAACTTGAATTATTACCTTTACTTGATTCAAAATCAGAAAGTTATACTGAAACAGATGCCTTATGGTATCCAAAACCATTGCCCTCACCACAAGTAAATGCTCATATTCCAGGAGCAAGGTATAACGCCAAAGCTTCCGTTAGCAAACAGGGTGAGTTACCGATTCAAGTTCAAGCACCATTCACGAATACTAAACAGCAAAGTGATTTATATTGCCGTGCGATTCAACCTAGTTCATCCCGTGATGGTGGAATGCATTCACGCGCCAAATTAATGGGTGAAGCGATTCTTGAGCGAGTCGACAATGCGCCGAATGAATTTGTTATTGGCGGCTGGTTATCTAATTCAACCGTACCTGACATGGTTCACAGTGCTAACATTGAAAACACAGCCATTTCATCTGGGGGTAATGTTGCCCTTACTATGAAACGCAGAAGATATACCACGCCTTATTCAAGTGTTGGATTATTATCTGAAGATGGCAAAGGTCGTAAGTCAGGCATAA
>JBLIDR010000405.1:0-3101 GCA_047632655.1 Francisellaceae bacterium
AAACCCGCAGCAATGTCAAATACAGGTGTTTTATCTTTGTAGTAAAGTTCCATGATTCGATCATCCATATGCCTACTAGTGAGCATAGTCCGATACATTTTAACGCGTGTTTCGTTATCAGGTAACATAGTTTATTCCTAGATTGGTTATTGAATTATAATATTTTGTTTCTTTATCATATCCCTGAGAATATGTTTTTGAACTTTTCCAGACGGTGTTTTGGGTAATTCAGTAACACATTCAATATGTTGTGGATGCTTTTGTTTAGCTAATTCAGCACGTGTACATAAAGTGCTAACATAACTCAACTCTATTGGTTCATCTGCTACGATGTAAGCACAGACGGTTTCCACTAATCGCTGATGTGGTATTGAAATGACAGCGATTTCTTTAATTTTAGGATCTAATATCAGTACATCTTCAATCTCTTTAGCACTAATATTTTCTCCACCTCGAATAATTAAATCTTTTTTTCTTCCTGTTATTACAACAGCGTTATCAGGTGTTACAAATCCTAAGTCTCCAGTTTTGAAGTATCCTTCATTATCTATTGAAGCATCAGTGTCGTCTTTAGAACTATAACCTAGCATCATAGATTTTCCTTTTACGAGTATTTCTCCCTCTTCGTTAAACGATAATTGATTGTTGTCTTCATCAACTATCTTTACGCTATAACGAAATATATTCCCATCAGTTGTTGCTGCTAAGTTTTTATCCTGAGGTTCAGTAAAGCCTAAAGTAACTATGGGTGTTTCACTGCTGCCGTATACTCTTACCGCTTTGCATTTTCCTAAATATAAATTTGCATCATATATAATATAAGGTGCAACTGCCGCGCCACCGCAAGCAAACAAACGTAATGCAATTTTTTGTTCAGGATCCGCTTTACAGATCTCAGTTAGCTCTTGTAAAAAGGGTGTTGCTCCAACACAAATACTCGCACCTATTTTATTTATCCATTCCACTGCTTGATCAGCTTTCCATATAGCCATCATTGCTGAGGGTATTTTATGAGAAAATGGGAGCTCTAATCCAAATGTATAACCAGTTATATGGGTTATTGGTGAGGGCATAAACATCAAATCATGTTCATTCATAGACCAAAAATCAACACAGTTCTGCATCGCCCAGAACAAGGAGTAATGGCTGTGATATACGCCCTTTGGTCTTCCCGTAGTGCCAGATGTGAATAATAATAATTTTTTATCATTTATTTTTGCCGTATAAGAATAATCGCACTTATCAATTACACAGTTGATAATTTTGCTAAAAGTATCCTCATGAGAATTTGGCCTAATTATCATGACATCTTTTAAGTCAGTAAGCTCTTCTCTAGAGGATTCTATTAATTCTTCATAATTGTAGCTTCTAAAGGTTTCAGGAATAAAAATGCATTTTGATTTAGCCTCTTTTAACATGCAGATCAGCTCTTTACCTCGATATATTGGAACGATAGGATTGACAATCAGCCCTAAAAGTGAGGCACCAATATTTATAATGGCCGCTTCGTGCCAATTGGGTAATTGAAAGCTAATTACGTCACCTTGCTTCAAGCCAATGCTATGTAAATAATCTGCACATGCTAGGCTCTGGTTCCAAATTTTTCCATAGTTAAGTGAACCATGCTCTTCCGTATATATCGCGACATCGAACGGTGTTTTGTCAGCTCTTAGCTTAGCTGCTTGTGCTACCGTGTTAAACGGCCAAGGTACTGACAAATCATGTTCAAAAATACAATCTTTCATCAAAAATCATCACTCATTATTTAGGTATTATTTCGCCAGCCGATGTTTGAATAACAATTTTTCCGTTATCAACTATAAATGTATCGGTAGCATGCTTAATATCAAATCCATCAGACTCTGTATTCCAAGTGATATAAATTACATTATTATGTACTGTTATATTTTCAATTTCCCATTGCGTTTTATTTGGAGGAATTATGTTAGCTGTGAATTCTTTGAGCATCTCTTCGATTGCATCTTTGCCTTCTAAAATACCAGCCCCAAAAATTAAAACGGCATCATCAGCATAATCTTCCATTAACTGGTTTATATCAGCCATTTTTAAAGCGTCTAAATGGGTTTCTATTAATTTATTGTTATCCATGATTTTCCTCATTAAGAGATTGACTGAGCGCCATCTACTGGTAGTAAAGCTCCAGTAATAAACTTCGCATCGTCACTGGCTAAAAATAATGCTGCATTGGCTATATCATCAGGTTGACCGCAATGTCCGATAGGGTGATTTGCATCAAACATAGCCTGTGCTTCATCTCTACTGCAATCTTGAGACATCAAATCTAGATATTTTTCTAGCATCGGTGTGTGAATTGCGCCAGGGTGAACAGAATTACACCTGATATTTAATTTGCTTTCTCCACAGTACAATGCGACGCATTTAGTTAATGCATCAACACCTGCTTTACTCGAACAATAAGCTGTTGTGAAAGAAAAAGATTTTAAGCTCATGGCTGAAGAGATATTCACAATGGCGTTGTTCTCATCATTTAATTTCATAAGTTTAATTGCATAATGATCAGCTAAATATGTCCCGTTAAGATTAATATCATGGATTTTTTTCCATAATGTAAAGTCTGTCGTTTCTATATTTCCGGGTAAACTGATGCCTGCACAATGCAGTAATATATTAAGCTTCCCCGTTGTGTTTATCACAAAGTCATGTAGTTTTATCCATTTACTCTCATTACATATATCTAAATCAAAGTAATAACCTTTATTAGGTAAACTAGCCAAAACCTCCTCTGCGGCTTGTTTGTTTAAATCTGCTATAATAACCGTTGCCCCTCTTTCAGAAGCTTTTAATGCACAAGTTGCTCCTATACCTGAGGATCCACCTGTTATTAAGACAACTTTTCCATTTAATGAAGACATAGTTTTTCTCACTGTGATTTTAGTTTTATTAAGAATTTAAATAAAAAACATTCTTGACTGTTTTATATTGTCAAGATAAAAATTATTTTGCAAGTCTTTTTGACTAAAAGTGACTATTTATAATTTCTTATTTATTGGGATAATTTTAATTACTTTTTAAATTTAAGCTGTTTTTCCCCATGTCAGACTACTTGTCATCTAGAAAAT
>JBLIDR010000406.1:0-3096 GCA_047632655.1 Francisellaceae bacterium
CAAGACTATTGGTGAGGTAAAAGCTGCCTATCAAGATGCATCAAAGTACGGAGATGTTATGGCAGAAGAATGGATTATAGGAAAAGAACTTACAGTTACTATTATTGGCAATAAAGTTTTACCTATAATTTGGATTAAATCGGATACAAATTTTTATGACTACAAAGCAAAATACATCACAGATTCAACCGAATATATTTGTCCCGTTGATTTACCAGAAGAGCTAAAAGAAGATATACAAAGCACAGCAAAAAAAGCTTTTGACATTATTGGTTGCAGTGGGTGGGGTCGAGTAGATTTCATATTAGATAACAATAAATTTTATCTCTTGGAGCTTAATACCATTCCAGGTATGACGAATCATAGCCTGGTACCAAAGGCCGCGCAAGCTATAGGCTGGAATTTTGATGGCCTAGTGAGACAAATATTACTTTCAGCAAAAGGTTAACCAATGTCTGTTCGTGTATATATTAAACTCGGAATATTATTTATATTTATAGGATTGTTATGCTATGCCTGGATATACTCTCATCAAGATAATCATTTCCCAATACAACATGTTAAAATCTTGGGTAATTACAAATATGTACCACAAAAAAAATTACAAAAGGAAATAACAGCTTTTACTGATAAAGGATATTTTAATGTTAATGTCTCCAGATTACGTAATATGATCGTGTCACTACCTGGAATTAAATCAGTCGAGGTTAAAAGAATATGGCCCAATACGGTTAGCATTACAATACAACAACAATCAGCATTTGCCCAATGGAATAAACATGAAATCTTATCCAAACAAGCAACTATTTTCACGCCAAGAAATCGAATTAATCAAAATGATTTGCCACAATTCATAGGGGCAAATCATAACGCAAAACTAATGATAAAAATGTATCAAAGTCTTCAAGTAATGACCGGAAATTTATATCAGATAAAAACATTATCCTATATTGGAAACCAATGGGAAATAATATTAGATTCAAATACAAAAATAATGTTAGGAAATAATGAAGTTCAAAAACGCTTAGAGCAATTTATAAAATATTACCCGATCTTATCTCAAACACATAAAGATGAGATGATTACTTACTTTGACGCAAGGTACCCTAGCGGATTTTCAATAAAATGGAAAAAAATATCATGAAATTTTATGTTAAAGCATCAAGATTAGGTATTTTGTGTTAACTTTAACAGAAGTGTATATTAAGTAGCAGATAGTTCTGTAATTAAATTGAAAATAAACCTCTTTATTCTTCAATATGTGTTTAAGTACAAAAAGGCAAATAAACATGACTGATACGTCAGATAAAAAATTACTTTCAGCTTTAGATATTGGAACGTCTAAAGTTGTTGCTTTGGTAGCAGAAATTACCGAAGATGATAAATTAAAGGTAATTGGTATAGGATCTCAACCATCAAGAGGCTTGAAAAAAGGTGTTATTGTAAATATAGATTCTACAGTAAAAGCTATACAACAAGCTATTGAAGCTGCCGAACAGATGGCTGATTGCCAACTGGGTTCAGTTTGTGTTGGTATAGCTGGGAGTCATATACAAAGTTTTGATTCAAATGGAATTGTCGCCGTACGCGACCAAGAAGTTGTCGCCGCTGATATTGAAAGAGTCATCGAGGCTGCAAAAGCCGTTGCATTACCCTCAGATCAAAAAATCATTCATATTTTACCTCAAGATTTCCTAATTGATAATCAGGAGGGCATTAAAGAACCAATCGGCATGGCCGGTGTGCGCTTAGAGGCTAATGTTCACCTAGTAACAGGATCCATCAGTGCAGTCCAAAATATTGTCAGGTGCGTTAATCGCTGTGGCGTAGATGTATCTGATATGGTTCTAGAGCAATTAGCATCAAGTTATGCTGTACTTACAGATGATGAAAAAGAACTAGGTGTATGTATCGTTGACATTGGTGGTGGCACAACAGATATTGCAGTATTTTATGATGGATCAATTTGTCATACATCAGTCATTCCTGTTGCTGGGTCACAAGTTACTAGCGATATTGCTCATGCGTTGAGAGTCCCAACTGATGCAGCAGAAGAAATTAAAATTGAACACGGTTGCGCAATGAGCAGCTTAGTTAAAGCTGATGATGCAATAGAAATACCATCTACTGCTGGCAGACCACCAAGAAGGCTGCCAATACAAACACTTTCAGGCGTAGTGGAAGCACGATGTGAAGAACTACTAAGCATGATCAACAAAGATTTAAGCGACAAAAATATATTGGATTCACTTGGCGCTGGCATAGTATTGACTGGTGGAGCTTCAAAGATGAAAGGTTTAATCCAACTGGCTGAAGAAGTATTCAGAGTTCCAGTTAGACTTGGCTCACCAACACATGTAACTGGTTTAACCGATGTTCTAGATAATCCAATGCATGCAACTGGAGTCGGTTTATTGCATTATTCTCATACGCAACAAGAAAATCCTATGTCCTTCGAATCAACCGAAGATGGTAGCTCAGAAGGCGTTTGGAAGAGAATGAGAAGTTGGTTTGGGAAGCATTTTTAATTGTATAAATATCAAGGAGTAAACAATGTTTGACGTATCAGAGTCATTAGTAGACAATGCAGTAATTAAAGTAATTGGTGTCGGGGGCGGAGGAAGCAACGCTGTTGAGCACATGCTAGAGAATAGTATTGAAGGCGTTGAATTTATATGCGCCAACACAGACTCACAGGCTTTGAGAAATTCATCAGCTCGAGTCACAATACAAATAGGCACTGATGTAACTAAAGGCCTTGGCGCCGGAGCTGATCCAGAAATGGGTAAACGCGCTGCGCAAGAAGATAGAATGAATATTCAGGAAGCGCTTGAAGGTGCTGACATGGCATTCATTACTGCCGGAATGGGTGGCGGAACAGGCACTGGTGCAGCACCAGTTATAGCCGAGATTGCACAAGATATGGGTATTTTAACTGTTGCGGTTGTTACAAAGCCATTTCCTTTTGAGGGGCGACGTAGAATGCAAATAGCTGAATATGGAATTTCAGAGCTCTCACAGCATGTTGATTCATTAATTACAATTCCAAATGAAAAACTGTTAAACGTTCTAGGTAAAAATATTAGTTTACTTGAT
>JBLIDR010000407.1:0-3092 GCA_047632655.1 Francisellaceae bacterium
CGCCTATCATCGGCAGATCCTCTAGGTTGGCCGCAGATAGCGCAAAATCTTGTGTTATCAATATTTTGATTAACTTCATTACAAAAATTACATTTCCAATTCATACTTACAAAAGCCTGCATACTGTACTTATAAATAAAGATAGATTAAATTAATGATAATTAAAACATATATGGAATGTATCTCTAAATATTAAGGTTAACTTAAGTGTCTAGGAGTCTGTTGCACAACATACTCCTAGTATAGGTTTTAGGTGAAATAATTCTCATATATTTAATTGGTCTTAGTATTTAAGGGGTTTCTGAAAATAGAATACATAATAATATATAACAATATAACAATATAACAATATAACAATATAACAATATAACAATATAACAATATAACTTAGAAGTTTGATTTGCCATCGCTGAGCCAAGCCATCTTCTGCTTTTTTTGAATCTTTCAGGTACTAAATGTTCAACCATTGATTCTGTCATTTAACTGCAAAATAATTTTCCACATATTGATAAAATTAGCACTTAAACTAACGAATAACTTGTAGCTGTAGACTTTTTCTTGTACTATACATCTCGCTTCTCGCTGCATTCAAGGGGAATGTAGCTTATCAAGTGATAATCCATAAGGAGTTAATATGTTACGTCATTATGAAGTTGTGTTTATATTACACCCAGACCAAGCTGATCAGCTAACTGGGATGATTCAACGCTATCGTGAGATTATTGAATCTCGAAGTGGTAAAATCCACAGATTAGAAGAGTGGGGTCGTCGTCAATTGGCTTATCCTATCGCTAATTTGCATAAAGCAAATTATGTACTAATGAATATCGAATGTGATCAAGTAGCGTTAGATGAACTAAATGAAGCGTTTAGATTCAATGATGCAATACTTCGCCGTTTAGTTATTAAACGTAAAGAAGCCGTCACAGAGGCATCATTTATGATGGCTGAAAAAGATAGAAAAAAAGAAGCAGTATAAGGATAAGAACATGATGAATCGTCGTCGTAAAGTTTGTCGTTTTAAAATAGATGGTGTTAAAGAAATAGATTATAAAGATCTAGAAACACTTAAATCTTACATTACAGAAACAGGAAAAATTGTACCTAGTCGTATTACTGGTACAAGTGCTAAATATCAACGTCAATTAGCCACAGCTGTAAAGCGTGCTCGCTTTTTAGCATTATTCCCTTACTGTGATAATCACTATTAATCATCAAGAGATTTAAGGTTTTAAAATGGAAATTATTTTAAAAGAAAAAGTAGAGAACCTTGGTAAATTAGGCCAAGTTGTAAATGTTAAGTCAGGTTATGCGCGCAATTTTTTAGTCCCTCATGGTAAAGCTGTTATTGCAACTAAAGATAATATAGCTGTGTTTGAGAAACAAAAATCTGAACTTGAAAAACTTGAAAAAGAACGTTATTCTGTAGCTCAATCTTTAGCAGATAAAATTGAAGGTAAAACTTTTAAAATCTCTGCTCAAGCCGGAGAAGAAGGAAAGCTTTTTGGTTCAATCGGCACTAAAGAAATTGCTGATACAATTTCAGCTGTAGGTGTTGAAGTTGAAAAACGTCATGTCCGTATGCCAGAAGGTATCATTCGTCAAGTTGGTGAATATCAATTAAGTATTCATTTAGCTATAGATGTTGATGTAAATATTACAGTTTCTGTTGAAGCTGAGTAATTTAAGCCTTTTAAATAGCTATAACTAAATATCAAATATCACAAATCTAATATATTATAAACCACGTATATAAGCGTATATATACGTGGTTTTTTTGTTTTAAATTATATTATCTTCGAGGTATTGTGCTGTGACAATCCACGGAGAGCTAGGTTTATATAGGTAGAATATGTCAGGTGAGTTCGATCAAAATTATGACAGGCAAGTTGAAGCAATAAAACGACCACCAAATTCTTTGGAGGCCGAAAAATCAGTCTTGGGAGGGCTTTTATTAGACAATGACTCCTTTGAAAAAATTGAAGAAATTTTAGAAGCAAAAGATTTTTATAAATCAGAACATCAAGTCATTTTTAAACAAATAGCTAGAATGGTTGAAGATAACCAACCAATAGATGTTATTACCTTGAGTGATGCACTTGCTGATGATGGCAAAATTGATCAGGCTGGTGGCCTGCATTATTTAATTGAAATAACCAAAAATACACCCACTGCCGCTAATATCAAATCTTATTCTAAGATCGTTAAAGAAAGATCAAAACTAAGGCATGTGCTTAATGCAGCAGTAGAAATTGCTGATTCTGTTTATGATCAGCAAGGTCGTAATAGTATTCAAATTATAGATGAAGCCGAACAGAGAATTATGTCTATAGCTGAAGACTCGGTTAGTGAGCAAAGTGGACCTGAGTTAGTTAGAGATGTTTTGCCAAATGTAGTGAATAAACTAGATTTATTAATGGATGTTAAAGGCGGGATTACAGGTCTTTCAACTGGTTTTTCTGATCTTGATGAACAATTATCGGGTCTTCACCCATCAAATCTGTTGATTGTCGCTGGTAGACCTTCAATGGGAAAAACTTCTTTTGCTATGAACATTGCAGAAAATGTCGCTCGCACGGCAACGAAGCCAGTACTTGTCTTTAGTATGGAGATGTCATCAGAGGATTTGATTGTACGGATGATTTCTTCTTTAGGTAAGGTTGACCAAACGCTTTTGCGTAATGGGCGTTTAGATGATGAGCATTGGGCAAAAATTACGGCTTCAATGCAAGTGCTGAATAGTAATATGAAAATGTATATTGATGATTCTCCCGCTTTAACTCCTGCAGAATTACGCTCTAGAGCTAGACGGGTTGCCAAAGATAATGACGGCCTAAGTATGATTATGGTTGATTATTTACAATTGATGAATGTGCCTGGCTATATTAATAACAGAACGCAAGAGGTTTCTGAAATTTCACGTTCTTTGAAAGCTTTATCCAAAGAATTAAATGTTCCAGTTATTGCATTGTCCCAGCTAAATCGTGGCGTTGATGATCGTGCAGATAAGCGTCCAATGATGTCAGACTTAAGAGAATCTGGAGCGATTGAGCAAGATGCGGATGTCATTATGTTTGTTTATCGTGATGAGG
>JBLIDR010000408.1:0-3087 GCA_047632655.1 Francisellaceae bacterium
GCTTTCTTTTTTTAATAACAATTGGTAATTCCAGCACGATTAATTACATCTAACGTACAGCTAAAACCCGTAGGCTAACCGTTTGTTTATCCCTATAAAAGTATCTGATACAAATGCCCTTTGCAAGTATCTCATATGCCTATGGGTTTTTAGCGCTTGTTACATGCTTTTTCCTTTTCTGTGTGTTTTCGATGCATTCAGCCATTAATCGTTCGACTCCAAGCAAATTTCGACCATAGGTTAAAACAGTGGCTCTCTTTTGACGTCTAAGTTGAGATGTCTCCTGAAAGGCTTGGTCACATGCCATTACTGAGGGTGCTATCATTAAGATACGTTGATCCATGATTTTGCTTTCTCTAATAAAGGTCATCAAAGGTTGAATTAACTTCAGATGTGATTCAGCTAAATTATCGGATAATCCTTTTAATATTAATTCCCTTTGTTCGTCAACCATTATGTTACGGTAAAAGTCCAAAAAAGTATCAGTTCCAGGGTTTATATTATTTTGTTTAGCCTGTAATGCGAACTGGTTGTACAAATCAAGAAGGTGTTTTAGATTCTCATTCCAAAGGTTTCTAAATTCGTCCAACCGACTAAAAAGTGTTTGATTAAACTCAATATAAGATTCTTTCTGTTGATCAATGTACCTAAAACAGCTTCTTAGGTTTAATATGTCAGCGGCTTTATCTTTAGTATCTCCTTCACGGTTCGTTACGAAAATTCGATATAAATCTTCACTCTTAATTCCGTTAACTTCATCTGTACTCAATGCCGAAACAGTGTTAATACTAAGATTTCTATTTCCGAAATCTTTCAAGGCTTGAGATGTCCATCCAATTTCATTGACTTGTTGAATCATTGTAGGTCTCATGAACCCGATAACATGAAAAAGATAGTTCTCTAATTCATTATGTTTTGCGATTCTAGATGCTTGTTCTTGCTTTTTCTGTTCTTTCAAGCCCCTTTTAAAAACCCAGATTGCAATTAGTCCACTAATTAAGGCTCCCAATACGGCACCAGTTATAGCAATTACATTCGTCCAGAAAGAACTGTCTTGCCCATAAAATTCACCTGATTGAAAAATTATATCCATTCACCCTATTGCATGTAACGCCTGGCTAAGAAACGTAGGGCAGTTTGAAATACTGCCCTATCGGTTTACCACTTAGCCAAGCCAAATATTTTTATAATTATTTTTCTTTTTTCGTTATCAAAATTTTGGTTTGGCGGACTTGCTTGAAGCTCTGAACTTCCGAACTCCACGAAACCCCTATGTTTTTTTAGCCCTTGTTATGGGGATTTTTCACTAGATGAACTCAGTTAAAAACCTTGAGATTAAACGACTTTTATAATCCCCCCATGGCATCAATCTTTTTTGAGGATAAGTAACATATAAAAAACGTTTAGCTCTTGTGAATGCAACATAAGCATTGTTTTTCTCCTGTTGCATTTCTTCAGCTCCTTTGTTAATAGCTCTAAAATCAGGGAAGGTACCATCATCCATACCAATTAAAAAAACAATATCACTTTCTTGCCCTTTCATGGTGTGGACTGTACTTAAACAGACTCCTTCATTTTTATTCTTTGTAATGTTAGTTAAGCCTAAAGCGATAGCTGATTTAAAACCATTTAAGGTAGGTTTTAGGTTTTGCTTTTTATATAAAGTAAACTGGTTTGCAAACTCCTCTAATTCATCCAGAGTTAATTTTTTTTCATCATCGATATTAATTGAACCATTAAACAAAGTCCTTAAATGATCAATTTGTAAATGAAGATTATCTATGTTAGATGATGAAACAACATCATTGATTTTAGCTGAAATTGGGTGTTTAGAATTGAGAAGTTCTTCATTATTAAAAGCATCCTTAACCTTTAAAAGATCTTCTAATTTTTTCTGATGAAGCTTGTCAAGAGGATTGATTTTTATTCTAAAGAACAAATCAAAAATTTTCATAGAGGTTGAACTGAACTTAATCCCTGAATTACCAGACTTATAATAATACGGTATCTTATTTGCCTTAAATTGATTTTCAATTTCACGGAATACAAACTTATTTCTTCCTAGAACTGAAATTTTATCAAACGAAATTAGTCCTTCAATATCAGGA
This sequence comes from Francisellaceae bacterium, assembly GCA_047632655.1. Taxonomy (GTDB): domain Bacteria; phylum Pseudomonadota; class Gammaproteobacteria; order Francisellales; family Francisellaceae; genus CAJXRW01. The sequence goes on from JBLIDR010000408.1 coordinate 2,109, forward strand.
TGTGAATTAAGTTTGATTAATTCTTGGATTTTACTCTTAACAAAATCGGCTTCAGTAATCTCGTCTTCAGAAGGTGCAATTTCAAAGACACCTTGGATTACATAATTTATTGCTTCAACGGACAAGTCCATTAATTCATTTGAAGCGTCAATTATAGATTGTGAACAGCGATAATTTTCCTCAAGTGTAATTTGTTCTGCATGGAAGTCATTCACGAAATCCTCTTGCATATATGAAGAAGCTGAACCGTTAAAACCATAAATTGATTGATTTGGGTCACCAACCATCATAATGTTTTTAATAGTGTCGCCACATAATGATTTAAGTAGAAAATACTGAAGTTTATTTAGATCTTGACACTCATCAATGCATACAAATGAATATGCTTTTCGATAAAGCTTTGCAATAGGTTCATTGTTGGTCAACAGCTCGTATACTAACCTAATAATGTCGTCAAAATCAATTGCATTGTTAGATTTTAAAATATCCTGATATGTCTTATAGAGGTATTGATATTCATTGTTTTCAGAGTCCTCTGCTAATTCTTCTGCTGAAATAATCTCGCGTTTTACCGTTGAAATGAATTCTAACGCATTGTATGTATATTGATTCTTTTTCTTTGAATCTAAATCATTATAGATATCCTTAAAATATGGTACTGAGTCAATAGCTTGTTTTATCAATTCTATTCTGTCCGAGTCATCTTCAAAAATATGAGGCATCTTAGGATAACCTAAAAATTTAAACCGTAACTCTAGAATTGACTGACAAAAACTATGAAATGTTCCTACAAATACGTTTTTATCAAGTTTGGCTGATGTACCAATTCTATCTTTTATTTCATTAGCAGCTTTATTTGTAAATGTAATTGCTAAAATTTTGCCTTGTTCCAAGGCAGAAAGTCGTTTAACTCTTTCTGTTAGCACCCTAGTTTTACCACTACCAGCACTAGCTAAAACTAGAAACGCACCATGATCTA
>JBLIDR010000409.1:0-3085 GCA_047632655.1 Francisellaceae bacterium
CTAGAGGCAGAGCAAAAAATCACATCAACCTTTTGAGATCTGAGCTCAGCATCAATTTTCGATTGTAATTTTGAACTGTAAAAATTACTGACACTTAAGGCTTTATTTTTTAAAACGCCAGACAACAAACGTATAGGTTTTATTGCTAACTTTGCATTTAATACTTTAGAGCAGTAAATATTTGCTAACTCATCGAAGTAACTTTGTTCTGAATCATCTTCATAGGGGCTTGCAAGGATAACCTCGTGACCGTGTTGCACTAAAAAATGCAAATGGTGAAAAGTTCTTATTTTTTCACCTTTGTTAGGTGGATAGGGGCAACGTTGTGCGATTATTAGAATTTTCATATGCTAAATGTTGAAGCCTTAGTGTGGCGACCTAGGTCGATATTAATATTAACGTTAAAAATTCTAAATTTATGCAGCATCAACAGACAAATTCACTTAATCTGTAACTCTAATTACCTTTTTTTATTATATCAATAATGTACCATTTATTTTGTAGGGATCGTTAAACCGATTATCGGTCTAGTTAATCGAGATAGGAAATGAAAATCAAGATATAAAAGGTTACAAATATTTGAAAACATTACTGATTACTGAAAATTTCCCGCCAAAATCAGGCGGTAGCGGTCGCTGGTTTTGGGAACTCTACTCTCGCCTACCACAAGGCGAGTATGAAGTATTAGCAGGTGAAGACCCTAGTGCTGTAAAGTTTGATAAAGATGCTTCACTCTTAATTATGCGCGAAGATTTAACGTCTACAGAATGGGGTTTTGTCAGTGTTAAAGGTTTGCAGTTTTACATATCACGGGTCTTGCAAATCCGAAAAATAGTGAAAAGAAATAATATCACTAACCTTCATTGTGGTCGTGTTTTACCTGAAGGGGTCATTGCTTGGTTACTTAATATACTAACGGGAATACCTTATACCTGTTATGTACACGGTGAAGACTTAGAAACGGCACAAAGCAGCCGTGAGCAATACTTTATATGTGGTCAAGTCATAAAACGCGCAAAAAATATAATTTGTAACAGTCAAAATAGTGCCAACATTGTGGCCAAGTTTGGTGATAAAGCCTCTGCTAAAACGCTAGTTTTGCACCCTGGTGTAGACAGTGAATTGTTTGTGCCTGCAAACAAAGAGCAAACAATATTATCTACTTTAGGTTGGTTGAATAAAAAAGTTGTGTTGACAGTAGGGCGTTTACAAGCTCGAAAAGGCCAAGATATGATGATCAGAGCCGTCCCCGAAATCATCAAATATATCCCCAATTTTTTATACGCTGTGGTGGGTGATGGCGAATGTAAAGATGAGTTATTAAGTTTGGTTGAAGAATTAAAGTTAAATGACTATGTGAAATTTTTATCAGAAATATCCGATCAAGATATGATCAATTGTTATCAACAATGTGACTTATTTATATTACCGAATCGCACCATAGATCAAGATATAGAGGGTTTTGGTATGGTATTGGTTGAAGCGCAGTCATGTGCTAAACCCGTTATTGCGGGTGATTCTGGAGGCACTAAAGAAACCATGTTGGTGGGTGAAACCGGGATAATTGTGGATGCGACTAATCCTCATAATATCAGTACCGCGGTGGTCGATATTCTAGCTAATGAGCAGAAGTTAGTCAGCATGGGCACCAAAGGGCGTGAACATGTGCTTAAAAGCCTCGACTGGAAGGCATTAGTAGTAAGAGCCAAAGAGCTTTTTGCTTAAACTATTTGGTCAAAACCTGAATTATGTTGCTTATATATCTATAAACACGCTAAAAGATGAAAAAAGCAGTCAAAAGTTATAGTAAGTATGTAGTCTTAAAAGCTATGTATTCAATATTTTATCAGTAATTAAGAGGTATTAGGTGCAGTTCAAAATAGTATTTTTTTATTTCACTCTACTAGCAGGTTTTTTTTTGCTGATGGTCAATTCATATGGCTTGAATCAAAATATTCGAGTCAATGATTTCGATAATCAATATTTGAGGTTTCTTAACGATCAGCCTGCAGAACAATTTAATCAGCTTATTCCTATATGGGAAAACTACTTTATTTATTTTATGGGCGTGTTTTCGGGGATCCCTGAATACGAAAGGTACCATTTTGCGAACTACCAACGGAGTTTGGAGCGAGGCATTGGACTTTGTGGAGATGCCTCAATGGTTATTTCCCAATTATTAGATAAACAGAATATCAGTAATAAAATTCTGACATTGGGATGGCGTACAACATTTTATCACCAAAAAATATTACTTTGAAATATTTGCCTATTGGTTAAAGTGGTCTGTTCCAATTTACATTATTTTGTTTCTGGTTTTATGCTGCATAAAACTAGAAACAAAAAAGATTAAATACTCATTGGCAGCCGAAGGCCAAGGTTTTGAGAGATATTTATATTACTAGTTTTTATGAACGACTAGCCTCTATTAGCGGTAGAAATTAGTAGTTCGTAATAAAGACAATCCGCTTATTGACTTCAGCTCTTATTTTATACTGTTAGTAAGACTCAATTTTATATTTTTCAAAAGTGACATTATGCGTTTTTTGCTAATAACCATTATATTAATAACTTACGGGTCTTTATATCCTCTAGAGTTTTTAAGCCCCAATGACATAACAGTACAAATTAGAAAATTGACTAATTTTAGATTTTGGAATAGTGGAATTAGCGATGCCATTGCCAATGTTTTTCTATTTATACCTTTTGGCATTGCCATACAGCATACTTTTAAAGTACGCTCGTTTAAGGTTATTTTAGCGTTAGTTGCCATAACCTTTATTTTTGCATTTTTAGTTCAAATTAGCCAAATATGGACGCCAAAGCGCATCCCATATGGTGGCGATGCAATATGGAATGCTTTCGGATGTATTATAGGCATAAAAATATATGCTACATCGAGCCAGTTTTTGAAAACAATTAATTTGGGCATCGATTGGGGCCGAAACTTACCCTTAATGGTTGTTGCTAGTTTCATTGTCATGGATTTACAGCCATTCATTCCAACTTTTGACCTAGGAACAATCAATAATAACTTTAAAGCTGTTACCTCGACTCAGCCCCTGAGTGTAATAGAAATAGTTAG
>JBLIDR010000410.1:0-3077 GCA_047632655.1 Francisellaceae bacterium
TATCTGAAGATAACCATATAATATCACTAAGTATAATACCAGTCATACTTGCGTTAGGGGCTTGCATCTACCAAACTACGTAAACCCACACTACTAATGTAATCTAAATTTTTTAAATCTAAAATTACATTCAAGTTTTTTACATAATTTTTTTTAACTACTTGATCAAACTCCAGATAGCTTTCTTGGTCTAATTTACCAAGTAAGCTGAAAATTTGATTGTCAATTTCTGAGGTATATTCACAGTTGAGCATGTAACCTTCCATTTATACATATTTATATAGTTATACTAATTATAGACAGCTTATAGAATATTTTTGCTGGCTTTACAGCTTTAAATTAATTTGATTGAGTATTGATATTTTGTAGTTATCAATTAAGATCTATCACTAGAGCGGATAGCTTCAGAAAAAACACCCCTAAGCAAGTTAACTTCAGTATTGTCTAATTCACTACGTTGAAAAATTCTTTTAAATCTTTCCATTACTAATCCTGGATTATTAGGATCCATAAATTCAGTTTTGATGAGCATTTCTTGCAAGTGATTATATAGTCCTTCAAGTTGTTGAGTAGAAGCAATTTCATTTTCGGGCAAATTAGGCAAGCCTGAGCTGCCGATTAATTTATCGTGAGAAATTTTGAATTGATAAGCTGCTACCTGTACTGCTTGCGCCAAATTAAGTGAACTATAATCATCATTTGTCGGTATATAAGCCTGGATGTGGCACCTTAGTAATTCATCATTATAAAGGCCGGTACGTTCACGACCGAATAAAACCCCAATGGTTTTGACTTGTTCACTTTTCAATTTATTTAATCCCAATTCGCAAGAATCTTTAATCGTATTTAAAGGTAAACCTATTTTTCTGGTCCTCGCACTAGTCCCTATTAAATAATCTATACCATCCAGAGCGTCAATTAAATTATCAACAATTTTTGCTTGGTCGAGAATACACGCAGCTCCTGAGGCTCTCGCATATGATTCATCGTCAGGTTTTTTTTTTGGATTAACAATAGTTAAATTTGTTATCCCCATGTTGTACATAGATCTTGCCACCGCGCCAATATTCCCCATATGAGAAGGTTCAACCAAGATAATATGTATTTTTTTCAACAACAACATTAATGCTACCTCATCTTAATAAGATGGTGTATTATACCAGCTTTATAAAATCTTGCTTAAGGAATTTTAATGCAACCAATGTTAAACATTGCAATCAGAGCTGCGCGGATGGCTGGAACTATAATCCTTAAGAAATCTGATGATATACCTAATGTTAAAATTCGTAACAAAAGAGTTAATGATTTTGTTACCAGTGTTGATTTGGCTTGCGAGAAGGAAATAATATATCACCTTCATAAGGCTTACCCTGATCATCAAATATTATCAGAAGAGTGTGGATTAATAGGTAATCGTGAGTCTGATTACAAATGGATTGTTGATCCACTTGATGGGACAACTAATTTTATAAAACAATTAAACTACTCAGCTGTCTCAATAGCTTTACAAGTAAAAGGTAAAACCGAATTGGCCGTTATTTATAACCCTTTTGCCAATGATTTGTTTACCGCATTAAGAGGCTCAGGAGCACAACTTAATGAAAGAAAAATCAGAGTTAGCAATAAAAGAGATATTTCAGGATCTTTTTTATCTACAGGAATATCAGCATCAGATAAATTTAAATCCTCATATACGCAGGAGTTAATTTCAATACGAAAAGAAATATTATCTTTTCGATACGGTGGATCTTTAGCTTTAGATTTGGCCAATGTTGCCTGTGGTAGATTTGATGCAGGATGGACAGTTAACGCTGAAATTTGGGATATAGCAGCTGTAGATCTACTTGTCCGAGAAGCAGGCGGGGTTGTCTCCGAACTAGATGGGAATGTTAACTACCTTACTACTGGAAGTGTTATTTGTGGTAACTCTAAAATTGTATCTTCCCTGTTAAAAAGAATTTCACCACATATCGGATCTGATTTAGAAGAAAAACTTGATGCAGAAAAAGACTAAAATAATAAGCTGTCGGTCAGTTGCTATAAAGTTTCTTTTTGATATTATCTCAAATAAAGCCAGCCTTAAGGCAATTGACTCTTATATTCCCAAAAACATGCCAGAAAAAGATATCTCTTTAATTAAAGCACTTAGTTTTGGTGTATGTCGAGATTATTTTAAATTAGAATATATTACTGCTGGCTATATAAAACCTAAGACAAAGTTAAAAATAAAAATTATAATCTATACTGCTATATTTCAGCTCTTCTCTATGCGCCAGCCAGCATATGCCATTATTAACGAGTCAGTCACAAGTTCCAAGGAATTAAATATCACTTGGGCTTCCGGAGTAATTAATGCTGTTCTAAGAACAATATCTAAAAATAGTGATGAGATAAACAAGCAATTAGAACAAGCACCAGAACATGCAAGATACGGTTTCCCTGCCTGGCTGTATGATCAAATAAAAATAAACTATACGAATGAATATCTTAATATTCTTGAACAATCAAATCAAAAAGCTGATTTATATTTACGTGTAGACACTCAAAAGAATACATCGGCAGAATATCTACACAAACTTGAGTCTATTGGTATTTCAGGTAAAGCAAACAAAGAAATTCATTGCGCAATTCAATTAGACAAACCGATGGATGTTACGAAGCTTCCCGGCTTTCAAAATGGATTGATCAGCGTTCAAGATTTATCGGCACAACGGGTAGGTGAGATATTACCAATTAAAGAAAATGACATAGTAATTGATGGCTGCTCGGCCCCAGGAGGTAAAACGCTTCACCTTTTACAGAAGCACCAAAATATTAAATTACTTTCAATTGAGAATAATATTAATCGCATTAAAAAAATACAACAAAACTTAGATCGCTGTCAAATTTCAAATTCAAGGTATTCCCTAATACAAAACGACATGACTTCAATAGACCAATGGTGGGATGATTATAAAGCAGATATTATTTTACTTGATGCTCCATGCTCAGCAACTGGTGTTATTAGGCGTCAACCCGATATTAAGATTCTAAGAACACAAAAAGAAATCGATCATATCAAAGAACTACAAAGTAAG
>JBLIDR010000411.1:0-3075 GCA_047632655.1 Francisellaceae bacterium
TGTTGGCGACTCAGATATTAAAATTGAAACTAAAGAAAATTTAGCAATTATTGCTATTCAAGGGCCAAATTCACGTGCAACGGTAAATGATATTTTACCAAAAGAATGCGTAACTGAAACCTTGTTGGGCTTAAAACCATTTAGCGTATTAACTGCCCATAATTGGATGATTGCTCGTACTGGTTATACTGGTGAAGATGGGTATGAGATTATTATGCCAAGCGATAAAGCTAGTGATTTATGGGAGAAATTAGCTGAAGTTGGCGTTGTACCAATCGGCCTTGGCGCCAGAGATACTTTGCGTTTGGAAGCAGGATTAAATCTTTATGGTTCTGATATGGATGAAGATACATCTCCATATGAAAGCGGTTTGGCGTGGACTGTGGTTAATACTGATGATAGAAACTTTATTGGCAAAGCTGGTTTAGCTCAAATTGCTGCAACCGATCATGATGTTTTGGTTGGAGTTCTATTAGAATCAAGAGGTGTTCTTAGAGCGCATTTAGAAGTAGTGAATGAAGAGGGTGAAGATTCTTGTATGACTAGCGGAACCTTCTCCCCAACCATTTCAAAATCAATCGGATTTGTCCGTATGCCTAAAGACTCTAAAGCTTTAAGTGTAGATATTCGTGGTAAAAGCATACCATTAACTATTGTCAAAGCGCCTTTTGTTCGTAAAGGTAAAGTTATTTATAAAAGTGTTTAAAATTTATTTGTTACCTAAATAAACGCATAAATTAAAATTATAAAAACACTAGTTGGAGCAATAAATCTGATTAAATATAACCAGATAATATATAGCCAATTTGATCTGAAATTTAACTCTTCTTTGGTGAATTTCTTTTTCATTATCCAACCCGTAAATATAGCGTAGAAAATCCCACCTATTGGTAAGATTATATTAGTAACTGAGTCAGTAATTAAATCAAAAGGTGTAAACCCGCCAAAGAGCTTATCATTTGCCCATATATTAAATGAAAATACTGACAGAAGACCAAATAACCAAGTGATTATTCCTATAATCCAACAAATTTCAATGCGTGAAAATTTAGTCTTTTCTAAAATCGTTCCGATGATAGGCTCAGCTATGTTGATTGATGAGGTCCAAGCAGCAAAAAATAACAAGATAAAAAACAGTCCTCCAATATATTGACCAAATGGCATATGTGCAAACGCCATTGGTAATGACACAAACATCAAACCTGGTCCGCTACTTGGGTCTAAGTTATATTTAAATATGAGTGAATATATAGCGACTCCAGAAAGTAGGGCGACAATTACATCTAAAACTGCAGCAATTGAAATAGATTGTCCTATACTAAGTGGTTTTGGCATGTAGGAACCATAAATTGACATTGCCCCCACCCCAATTGCTAAAGTAAAAAAGGCATGACCCATGGCGTTGATAATTACTGAGCCATTAATTTTTTGAAAGTTAAAATCAAATAAATAATGCAATGCTTCAATAGTATTTCCAGCAAAGCTGGCATAAATGACCAAAAAAATTAGCACTGCAAAAAGCAAAGGCATCATTATCTTGCTGCCTTTTTCTAATCCTTTTTGTACTCCTTTTGCTACTACCCATAAGGTTAAAAACATGAAGATAGCATTAAATATAATCATTTTGATTGGGTCAGCCATAAAAGAAGACCAGAGATTAATGACAGAATGTGGTGTGGCATTGTTAAATGCACCAGAAACTGTCAAGAAAAAATAATAGATTGACCAGCCGGCTACCACAGAATAAAAAGATAACGTTAGGACTAAACCGGCAATTCCCCACCAACCAAATATTGACCAGTAAATTGTTCTGTTAGATTCTTTTGAATTAATGGTAATAGCATCAACTGGATTTGCTCTAGCTCTTTTGCCAACTAATATTTCAGCTGCCATCATTGGCAGCCCAATAACTAAAATACAAATCAGGTATACTATAACAAATGCGCTTCCACCATTTGCACCAACCATATATGGAAATTTCCATATATTTCCAAGACCAATTGCAGCTCCAGATGCTGCTAGAACGAAGCCAAGTTGTCCAGACCATTGTCCGCGTTTTGATTTTTCCATTAGAGTTTCAGAATAAAATAGATGCGCGATTATAACAAAAAATGTTTGATTTGTAATTTGATTATTTATTGTAAGCGCTGATCCATGTTATTATATACCTATAAAAAGTATAACAATTAAAGAATATAATGAAATATGACATATTAAAGTACCCTAACCCAATACTTAAGGAAGTATCTAAGTTAGTTAAGATAGATGAAATTGATAATAATTTTAGAGCAATGATTAATGAACTTTTTGAGCTTATGTATTATTCTCGTGGTGGTGGATTAGCTGCAATTCAAGTAGGTATTAAAAAACGTTTTTTTTTGATGGATGGATCTGAAAATAAAGATCAAAAAATTGTAGTCATTAATCCTGAAATTATTGAATCAAGAGGCGAAATCGTAGAAGAAGAGGGTTGCCTTTCATTTCCTGGGGTTTATGTAAAAATAAAACGTGCAGAATGGGTTAAGATAAAAGCAATAAATGAGAAAGGTAAAGCTTTTGAACTTGCATCAGATGGTTATTTAGGCCGCTGTATTCAGCACGAACTTGATCATTTAAATGGTATTATATTTTTTGATAGACTGTCTAACTTGAAAAGAAAAATGGTTGAAAAAAAATATAAAAACATGCTTAAGGAATCTGATAATTAGGAGACCGTAATCTTAGGATTGATCTTATAGAAAAATAATTTCTATAGTAAATTTTATAACCCGTTAGCTAATGCTTATTAATTATAATCTGGTTTTATGCAAAATCTCTAATGTATAAAACACTCCGTCACAGACTTTAATATCAAACACTAAAATGGTATTAAAAGCTGCGGATACTTAGGCTGCTTCTTGCAAAGCTACACGATAAACATCACACCGATATTTATCAAATATTTTGCTAGATATCGCACATCTAACTTGCAAAACATCGTGAGAACTCTCTCTGAGCCAAGCCATTTTTTGCTTTTTCTTAAACCGTTCAGCGACTAAATGTTCAACTGTTGATTCTGCCATTTGACTGCTAAAA
>JBLIDR010000412.1:0-3075 GCA_047632655.1 Francisellaceae bacterium
TAAACTACAACAACATGCCTGACAGTTTGAACATAGGATTTCAGACACCGGCAGATTCTTTACTTTAATATTCATAAACAACAATAATAAACTCAACAGCAAGCAGGATACGCTATAGTGATAAGGTTCTCGAGCTAATAATACTAATGCTCAAACAATAGCTAATAAAATCTGTGGTTCATTAAAATATCGTGTTGAGTGAGAACGGTCCATTATATTTTTATATTTTAGTGGTTAGCTACTTTAAAATACACAATGCCCACTACTAAAGCCAGTACAAAATACGGCAAAATTGCATGTCAGCTTGTCGGTGTTTACTAGCTAATTTATCTACTGCTTTACTGAAAACCTCTCGTGGTAGTGATGAAGCACTAAGGGTAGTAAATACAAAAAGTATTCAACATGTTAGCAACCTTTACTGCACAGCTCATCGCTATTGCGCCTGTTGAGTTTATTCATAAGTGAAATGATTTTTATTAATAGTAGGTCTTTAATTATACCTACATAATTATTTATTCATTTACCACATCGATGCGAGATTTTCATGACAAAAATATTAGGATTAGTTTTATTAATTTCGGTGCTTTTTTATGCATCATTAGCCAACGCAGATAAAGCAATTTTAGCAGGTGGTTGTTTCTGGTGTATGGAATCAGATTTTGAAAAATTACCTGGCGTTACAGGCGTTGTTTCAGGCTTTACTGGCGGTAAGATAAAAGATCCAACTTATCAAGGTGATCATCGAGGCCATTATGAAGCAGTAGAAATAACCTACGACCCAGAAAAAGTAAGCTACCAAGATATATTAGATCACTATTGGGTAAATATTGACCCTTTTGATGCAAGAGGTCAATTTTGTGATGAAGGGCCAAGCTACCTAAGTGCCATTTTTGTTACTAACGAGCAAGAACGAACATTAGCTGAACAATCAAAAAAAGCAGTAATAGCAGAGTTTCCTAATCAAACTGTTGTTACACCTATATTAACTACTAGTACTTTTTATCCTATTAAAGGTAATGAAAGCTACCATCAAGATTTTTATAAAAATAGTCCAATACGATATAACGCTTATCGTTGGGGCTGTGGTCGAGATCAACGTTTAAAAGAGATTTGGGGGGATAGAGCGACTCATGATTAATAAATGAATATGGTCTTGCCTATTTTAAAATAAAATATACTACCAAAAGTATTACCTACAGCACAGCAAAAGCCTGCCCCCTAAACGCATGACTAACATTTACAAGTTAACATTAGTCATGCTTTAACGGCACAAGCTACACAAGCTCAGTTCCAAAAATTGTAGAGCAGCTCTTAACAAGTCAGTTGACAAGAGCAAAGCAAAGACGACTTTTTTGAAGCAGTCTTTTGGTTTTTACATTTTATAACGCCGTAGTTTTTTATTTTAACCCTTAAAAATAAAAAGGTAATTAATCAACTTGCGATTATTAGCTAGGTCTCTTTGCGTTTGGTTTTTATTACGCCACACATGTATACAACGATTATGCTATTTATTAAAAGCAATGAAAAACTAAGAAAGTCACGAGTTAAAAAAAAGTTGTAAACCTCAAAAAGCAAATAAATCGCGCCACTAATTAAAGCCAACCATTAGGTATACTTGAGAACATGCCATAGACCATATACCTCAAAAAATCGAATGATTGAATACAAAAGTGCCCCCAAAGCAATAAGAACAAGATTAGAATTATTCAACTAACCAATAGTACTTACAAATATACTTGGATAATAACTCGCAGGATTAAGATGTAAGTGAGTCAATACTCTCTCAAACAATTGGGGTGTAGATCATTTTTAATAACAAAAATAACTATGCTATGCCTCCCATAATAACTTCATGCAAAAACAGAACACAGAAACAGCATCATGTATGATGCTCAATCAACGATAATATTAGAAAATTTAATGAAGAGCATATCAATTTATAGGGCTTTTAGATTGAATTATCGAATTTCAGGCACGTTAATGTTTCTACTCGAAGAAAACTGTGATTTTAGTTATTTCTCTAGAGCTATTAAGCGCTATTCAAACAAGTTTGGGCATTTGCTTTACCGTGTGCTCTTTTTAAGCCCACGTGCTGGGTAAATTCACATAAATGCTCTGTGGTGCCAACTGCACCAGTAAATATATCTTCAAAGTTGGTGGTAAGCTTTAACCAACTTTCATCACTGATATGCAGCCTTGACAGTATTTTAGTCGTTTTAGTCTCAATTGCACCACGCTTGTCTTCTAGTATTACGCGACCTGTTTCATCTACAAGGGTTAAATAGTCTTTGGGTGTAGATCCTTTAAAACAACACAGAACTTATAAATAATACTTTAATATCAACAAATTAAGTTATATAAGAATTAAAAAGAGACCGTTTTGTGGTAGTTATTACGACGAAACACAACACCCCACACAAAAGGCCTCTTATGGACGTAGCTTACGTTAATTCACTCGACTTTTCATACTTTTATGAATTAAAACAGCAACTAAATAACATGATCGAGTTTTTTGTTCTGATTTACTTTTGTCAGATGAACATGGTGCTATCGAACAATATATTCATCAGCAAGGACACGAGTAACTTCGGCGTTTACTTCAAGGCCACCTTGATCTCAGAGCTTCCCAAGAAGTTAAAAAAGATAACGTTGTTAGCGAGGAGGATCTAGCGTTAATCCATTTTCGCGCCAATACAATGACCACCTTAGACAGCTTTTTTGGTCAGGTAACCGTCACACGTAAGACTATAACAAGCGGCATATCAAGAGTGAAGATCCATTGGATGCACAGCTAACCTTAGCTAACGACCAATGCTCTGATGGTTTAAGGCTGCAGCTGGCTAGGCAAGTAAATCATTGTACTTAATTGCCAGCTTATTCACCTGAATTGAATCCAATTAAGCAGGTATGGCAGTGGTTAAGACAGAATGAATTAGCGAATAAATGTTTTGAGGATTATGACGATATTGTTGAATCTTGTAGCAATGCATGGAACAGCTTCATAAGTGATATAGAACGGGTGAAAAATATATGTTTTAGAGATTGGCTCAATTTGGGTGGTTAATTAGTATAATT
>JBLIDR010000413.1:0-3059 GCA_047632655.1 Francisellaceae bacterium
TGGCAAGGTCGTGCTCTACCACTGAGCTATTCCCGCTTATCTTTAAAGTTGTTTGAAAATGGTGCGCCCGGAAGGAGTCGAACCTCCGACCACCTGGTTCGTAGCCAGGTACTCTATCCAGCTGAGCTACGGGCGCATAACTAGCGAAAGGATTATATGATTCATAATTTCATGTGTCAATCATTTTGAGTAATTGTTGATGAATTTCTTCAACTTTTTGTGTTAGTTGGGCGCTGTTTTCTTGATTATTTATAATGTTAAAGTCTGATATCTCTCTTCTTTCTTCATTTGTTGCTTGGCTTGAAATTATTTTTTTTGCTAAAGATTCTGTGATTTTATCTCGCTTAATTAAACGTTTAATTTGCAAGTCTGAATTAGTTTCCAAGGTAATTACCTTATTTATGAATTGATATTTTAAAAGAACATGTTTGTTTAATAGGGGAATATCTAGGATACAATATGGGGAAGTTGCTGCTTGAGCATATTTGTATAATTGGTCTTTCACCAGCGGATGAATAAGATTTTCAAGCCACTTTTTTTCTTTAACGTCATTAAATATGATAGTTTTAAGTGCGCGCCTATTTAGGGTTTGATTGTTAAGTAAAATATCATTGGAGTATCGATTAATAATTTTATTTAATGCGGTTGTTCTGGGCATAACTATATCTTTGGATGTTTTATCGGCACAGAAAGTATCGATGTCTAAATTATTAAATAAGGTTAGCACTGTAGATTTTCCTGATGCTATTCCGCCTGTTAAGCCAACTATATACATGTTTTTCTTCTTTTTTAGGTTGGTTTGTCTATATATTATTTGCTATTCTTTAGTGTATAAGAATAGTCAAGAGTGATACAAATGAGTAGTAGTTTTTTTAACCAAGATATTATTTCAGTGCAAAATCTAAGCAAAGATCAAATAGAGCTGGTATTGAGTTCAGCTGCAAGTCTAAAGAAGTACCCGACTTATCACTTGCTTCGGGGAAAGATTATTGCAAGTTGTTTTTTTGAAGCATCTACAAGAACACGTTTGTCGTTTGAAGCTGCCGTTTATCGTTTGGGTGGAAATGTAATTGGTTTTGCGGCGAGTGAAAACACTTCGTTAGGTCAAAAAGGTGAGTCGTTAGAAGATACAATAAGAATGATAGAATGTTATTCTGATGCAATTATTATTCGGCATTCAGAGGTTGGTTCGGCAAAAATTGCGGCAGATATATCACATAAACCAGTTATCAATGCTGGCGACGGGGCAAATCAACATCCAACACAGACTTTATTAGATTTATTTACGATTAAAGAAAACTTTCAAGAAATAGATGGATTGACTATTGCTGTAGTCGGTGATTTAAAATATGGCCGAACAGTTCATTCCTTGGTTAGGGCTTTAATACACTATAATGTGAATATTGTTTTGTGTGCTCAAAGTGGGTTTGAATTACCACAGGAATTATGTGACTTACTTGAGAAATCTACCATTAATTATTCTATCGCTGATAGCTTAATTAATGCGGTTCAGAGCTCAGATATTATATATATGACTCGATGTCAAAAAGAACGTTTTTCTGCTGAAGATAAAGAGACGGGCAAGTTAATACTTACCGCTAAGCTGTTAGAAGAACATGCAAAAAAGAATGCTTGCGTGATGCATCCACTACCAAGGGTTGGTGAGATAGATGCCTCTGTAGATAATACACCTTATGCTAAATATTTTCAGCAGGCTGAAAATGGTTTGTATGTAAGGCAGGCGATATTAAAATTATTATTGTGTAAGTAAGAAAAAATGGATAATCTAGGCTGTTGTTTTGATACCCCAGCTGCGAGATAATAGGTTATCTAAATTTAATTTTTTTGTACTGAAGTTCTCACTATCAGAAAACATCTGAACTGGTTCTGGTTGGAAAAAAGTATAATTATACTTTCTAGCAATTCTACGTAAGTTACTAACGCTGCAATTAATCATTTCTGCAATTTCGTATGTTTCTAAGCCTTCATCAACACATTTTTGGAAAAATTCCACAACGCTACAGTTATAAAGTTTTCTGATACGAGCTTCAACAGTTAATCCTTTCATCCTGACTCCTTGGTGTTTTGTTAACTTCCTTATTTAAGTGGCATCCATTGCTCACTTGACTTATAACTTACAGCAAGAATTGGCATAAATCCAGTATTTGGGTAATAAAGTTAATTTAGCTTAAATATGAGCTGATTTTTATATATAAATTGTAGGCATAAAATGCTTTATTTTAATTATAAAAAGATTATTATATTATTGTGTGATTATTTATACTATTACAGGTCAAAATCAATGAATCTTAAGCTAGATAATATTGAAAAAAAGTATTTAAATAAATGTATCAATTATGTAAAAAAAGAAGTGGAGAAACATAATGGCTATATGCCTTTTAATAAGTACATGCAATATGTATTGTATGATAATAAAATAGGGTATTATCTATCAGGAAGGCATAAGATTGGTGAAAAAGGTGATTTTATTACTTCTCCAGAAGTTTCACCTCTGTTTGCTAGGTGTATTGCTCATGCAAGTTTAGCTGTTTTACAATGCATTAAACAGGCGTCTTTCCTAGAGATTGGCGCAGGGTTAGGTACGTTTGCAGTAGATTTTTTTATAGAGTTGAAAAATTTAAAAATAGATATCGATAAATATTACATATTAGAGTTAAGTTCAGACTTGCGGCATGTGCAGCAATTACATGTTCAGAAATCACTTCCTGAATTTTACCATTGTTTTGAATGGATTAATGAGCTACCAAAAAGTAATTTTTCTGGCATAGTTTTTGCAAATGAGGTGATTGATGCCATGCCAGTAAGTTTATTTAAAAAAAGAAGTGATGGTATAAAATCTATATCAGTTGTTATTCATAATGAAAAGCTTAGCTTTGCAGAGGTGGACGCTGATCTTGAACTTGAATCAGCCGTTCAATTAATAGAGTCAGATCTTGAAAAATTTGCAAATGGTTATGCCTCAGAAATAAATTTTTGGGTAAAGCCTTGGATTCAATCATTATATGATGCAATTGATGTAGGTTGTGTTGTTTTATGTG
>JBLIDR010000414.1:0-3048 GCA_047632655.1 Francisellaceae bacterium
CTAAAGACAAGGCCGACATCCTTATTTCGGTCAGCGAAGATGACGTGATTATTGGCGAAGCCAAAACCTGTAAAAATGGAGACTTTGCAAAATACTCTTCAACATCAAGGCAGATCAAGGCCTACGTTAATCGTTGTGAACATGCCGGTAAACGAGTCGCTCAGGTATTAATCGTCGCTCCTACCTTCTCTGACGACTTTGTAGAATCAGCAGAAATGGATACTGAAGTTAATATTTCATTATTAGAAGCCGCTGGCCTAAAGCTAATTTTAGATGCCTTCAATTCAAGACGAAACCCCAATTTTTCAGCGAAGTTATTTACTAAAGGTGGGTTATTAAAAGCGGGTTTGATAGCGAAAAATATTTGAAAAGGGGTTGCGTAGTACATTCAAAGTTAACAGGGCACACATGATAACGAGTTGGAACAAATCAGTCATTTTAATTAATAAGTAGGTTAGAGAATGTTGAATCAAATTAAAGAAATATTATTTCATTTTTTTCCAAAAAAAACGGCTGGTTCTACTCTATTATGGACAGCACTTGCCTTATTGTCTCTATGTGGATTAGCAGGGGTTACTATCCAATATACCAATTCGAGCGGTATGAATTTATCATTCTCTGATGGAGGAGGAGCACTACCTAGTTGGCTTGTAGTAATTTTTAGTTTACTCAGTATATCTATGTTTATATTAGGAATATCTTTACTCGTTGCAGACTGGTCAAAAAATAGAAATGAAAGGAAAAATAAAGCTAAAAGCATAACATTATTGAGTTTGCCAATATCAAAACCACCTCAAATTGAAGTACAATTTTATCAAACTATAGAATCATCAAGAACAGTAAAATATTCCAACTTAATCAAAAAAGAAGGTGAATCAGACATTGATTGGCTAAGTCGCTCTGCGATATCCCTAAATAAAATAAATAACAACATCGTTAGAGAGCTTGAGTCAGAAGATTCAAGTTTGGTATTAGCTGTTGGCGCTTTAGCGCATGTCCCTCATGTTTTTGGATTAGGATTTTTATTGGCTAATAGAAGAAATATAAATTATTACTGTTGGGATAGAGATCGTAAAGACAAAGAAAACAATAATTGGGTAGACGTTAGAAATATTATGGGATTTAAGACTCAATTCACCCATAAATTGATACAAAGCCACCAAAACTCAAACATTAGAAAAATGGGTTTATCTATTGAAGTATCGATGAATAATGATGAACAAAATTTCATGGATAAACTTAATTTAGATGCAGTTGCGATCATTCATATAGACGATAAAAAAATCGGGAATTTGTTTTCATATGAAGCGCAAATGTCATTAGTTGTAGGTATTCGTGACTACTTAAATAAGAAGGTTTTTAGTCAATACAAAGAGATTGAAGAGCTTCATATTACAATAATGGGGCAAGCCTCATTCATTATGAGACTCGCCTCGGAATTTAATCAAAATCATTTTCCGCCTGTAATAAAAGCCCATCATTATGAAAAGCAGGAATACCCTTGGTGCGCTGTTATGAAACCGAACAACTCAAATATTACGTTTGAAATGAATCAAAATACTTAAGTAGGGAGTTACTATGAGCGAATATAAACTATTAGAAAAATCCAAGCTGTTTTATGACAGTAATATTGATGAGGCAGTTAATAAAGCTATGTCTCTGAGAAGTGGCATAGCTGTTAATAAAGCTGAATCATTCAAGTTCGATGACTCTGCGTTATCTATGAACAACTTAACAAAGTACTCTATCGCATTTAATGAAGCCGTGAATTTACTTAAAGTTCCAGACAAGGATATAAAGGACGCTAAAGACAAGTATAACGAAGTGGCCAAATATCTATGCCAAAAACTTAAATGGGACGAAGATTCCATAGAAGTATTTCCACAAGGGTCGGTTAGGACAAAAACGCTAATAAAGTTAGCTGATGGCTCTAATTTTGATATCGATGCTGTATGCAAGGTCGACTTATCAAAGATAGAAACAAATGCTCCATTGAAATTTTTTGATCTTATTGGAGATGCATTAGGTTCTTATTATGAATCACACCTTTCTGGTCAAGATGTAAGAAAACCAGAAGCTAAAAGACGTTGCTGGAAAATAAATTTCGCGAATACTTCTTTTTATTTGGAATTTACGCCATCCGTATTATTAAGCGAAATAGAAACTGATGTTTATGAAAATTTCGCTTATAACTACACCCCTACACTTCATAAAGAATCGGCTTTAGCGGTTGTAGATGTACCGACGAAAAAATGGAAAACGTCAAACCCTAAAGGTTTTGCTGATTGGATAAATGATGTTTCTAGTTTACAGGTATTGACACAAGTTGCGTTGGAGTCATTTGATAGAAAGTTTGAAGCTAATGTTGAGAACGTGCCATCTCAAGAGATCAAACCAAGTGACACACTTAGGACAATAATTATCTTATTTAAGAGGCATAGGGATATGGCCGTAAAAAGAGGTGTAATTCAATCAGAAAATAAACCTATTTCTGTGTTGTTGGTTACGTTGATTACTGAGGCGTACTTTTATTTGCATCAAAGAAATAATTATTACACCGATCCTGTCGACGTAATGCTAGTGATTGCTGAACTATTAAAAAAAGGACCTAGACGTTCAGGAGATGATTGGTATGTGGAAAACCCCACTGTTGAAGGTGAGAATTTTGCTGAAAAGTGGAATACACCAGGTGAAGGTGTTCACAAATCAACTAGTTACTTTAAATGGGTTGAGTTACTAACATCTGATATGAAAACAATAATAAATGTTCAACGATCCGATGAAATAATACAAAAAGTATTACAAGTTTTTGGGCTAGGGCATACGAACCAAAAAGGACCAAAACCTAAAAATATTCCCCCTAAAGGTGCTCGTCCTGTTCCACCAACAAATGGATTAGCTTAATTGCTAGACGAATTTATTAATATTATTTGCGCGCGTAATGATCGCTTATTACCTAATAGTGTGAAAAAGCACTATCAACACACTTCAATAAGAATAGATGTGTCTGATCTTAATCAGTATAGGGCAATCGACTGGGCAGAAATT
>JBLIDR010000415.1:0-3046 GCA_047632655.1 Francisellaceae bacterium
AATTACCATTTCGATCTAAATGATCCCCAAAGTGATGCTTCATGACTTCCCTAATGCTTATAACGCCTTTAGCAGGCGCATTTTTGTTGTTGCTGCTTTTCAAGCGACGACAGAAATGTCGCTCTGGCTAAACTTGTTATAACTCGCTTTCACCTTACCTAAATTTTAAAGAATTTATTTGTTTCAGATAACTCTAATACAACCGAGTCTCTCTTAAAAACGTCAAACTCTTCACCTGTTAATTTATCACTTAAAACAGCTACGATATATTGACCATTACTTCTGTTTGCATTTTGAAAAATATCAAACACTTGGTTCACATCGACATCTTCAATGCTATCGTGAATAACAAAAGTTGGGCGCTTTAATCTTTTTTCATTTACAAAATTGATATATGCCAAATCAAATGCACTAAGTTCACCTTTCTTTTTACCACCTGTAGAGTTTGGTGATATACAAGCGATGTCAAACTCGCACTTTTCTTTCTCAAGGTTGAAATTCAAGTCGAAAATATATCTTTCATCATAAAAAGACTTACTTAGATCACCAAAATA
The DNA here is from genome assembly GCA_047632655.1 of Francisellaceae bacterium. GTDB lineage: Bacteria > Pseudomonadota > Gammaproteobacteria > Francisellales > Francisellaceae > CAJXRW01. The sequence goes on from JBLIDR010000415.1 coordinate 555, forward strand.
TTGATTAAATAGTTCAGTGTTACTATCGAGTTCAATAGTATTGCTATTAATCTTACCAACTACTTTAGCTTTAGTATCTTCTAGAAGTTCGATTGTTTCTTTGGTGTCTTCTATTTTTTTTAAGAGTGCGCTTGTACTTGCAATATTCTCTCTAATGGTTGATAGATCGTTGTACATTCGCCCAATTGATTTCAGGGTGTCTGGTTCATTTATATTTTTAAATACGCTTGCTTCTTTTTCCTGCATATTGTTTATATCTAAGCGAACATTCGCAGAGCTTGATTCCACACAAAGTAACTCAGTCTCTATCAACTTAACCTTGTTTGATAAAACTTTATTATGGAAAACAACTAGTTCCTCATACGATCTTTTTAATTCCCCACTTATAGCAATACCAGCCTCTGAATAAATATCTGCTAGTTCTCTTCCATTAACACTAGTCGCATTACTTTTCAGGTTATCAATTGACTTATTTAGGTAATTTACTTTGTTCTCTAAGCCTGAGTAGGTTAATGTCAAATCAGATATTTCACTTTGAACTCTTACAAGCTCTTTAACATTAGTCTCCTGATTATCTTTAAAATCAAACTCTGATATTTTTTGCTTTAATAGTTCCGCCTCAGCCTCAAGTGGTTTAATCATTTTAATTAAAGAGGTTTCTTTGTGAGGTTTTCTGTATGCGCCTAAGTGTTTTCTTTTAGTTGATACCTGGTTATTAATTGATGCTTTTTCTTTCAACAACTCTAATCCTGTAAAACCAAAAAGAAAAAGGTACACTTGATCGTATAAGTCTGGCTTTGAATTTAAATGTAAAAACCTTGTGGTGTTTTGCATTTTTTCATTAGTATTTCGTATAAATTTATGGCTTAAATTGCGCACCGATGGTTTATCGCTTTGTTGGCCAAATATTTGTGAGGAGACTAGTTCTTTATAGTTTTTACTTTCTGCACTTTTACGATTTATGTAATAAAACGCTTCTTTTGTATTGGTTTTTAAATCCCTCGAAATGATATAAGGTTTATTATCAAAACCGACAAACTCAAGCTCTATTAAAATATCATTATTATCCAAGAAGTTAGTAACTTCTGGAATAGTCTTTTTAAACTCAGGTTCTGTGTAGATATCTTCACCTGAAGAAAGAAATAAGTAGTCTATCAATCTTGATGGTGTTGATTTTCCAACACTATTTCCACTTTTTGCGCTCTTTGAATCTGAGTTTAGTATTAAATTCAGGCCTTTTTTGAATTGAATACTTCTAAGTAATTCTTTATTTTTAAATACATTTAATTTATGAAGTTGCATATACTAAAAGTCCATTTTCGTTAAAGTCTAAGGCACCGATAATGTAAAGCCAGTCTAAAGAAAAAGTAAATACTTCATAAGACATATCTAGCTTATCCTTTATAGCTGCGTATAGTTCTTCAATACCTATTTCAGTAAAATCTATTGACGACAATTCATTTAAAATTGATGCACCAATATAAATTGGGTTTAACATTGGATCAGAATCAATTGTGATCATTAGGGTTTTCCAGAACAATGCATTCTATTATTGAGTAACTAGTAATAAGGGCTATACCAAAATTGATATCCTCATCAAAGTAACCTACCTGTAAATCAGAAGAGGCTCTTACAAATTCACTGGATAGCGACATAACCCTTTGAACAATATTGTCCGATTGTGCTTTTAATTTTTTTAACTCTAATGGGTAAGAACTAATGCCGAAATCTGAAAGTGCATTCCTGTAAAATAACTTCATTTGTCGCTTTAACTTTGTGCTTCCGTTGTTAATAAGTTGATTAAGCTGAGTTATCGAACTATCGATTAAAACAGAATTATCAATGTACTCATCGACTAACCAACGGTGAGTAACTAAATCATTAAAATTAATTTTTTCTTCAATTTCAGCAGGATCTCGATTTAAGTTACATGATTCTGTATTTGACGTGGCTATAATCTCAACTAATTTACCTAATATACTAGAACGAGCTATCCTATTTTCGTTACTGATATTTACAGGGCCTAAGTTATCTTTAAAGGTGACACCTTTGCTCATATTAGCCTCGGTTATCTATATTTACGGAACCAGAATTATCCTGAAAATATTGTGATTTCTCACCTTGGGTAATCTCATTCTTATTTTCTGTTTTATTAATAGATAACTTTAAGTCATTATTATCTTTGCTAATGGTCGTAACTCGTATATTAAGTTGTTCGATAATTTTCAACGCATTTTGCTTCGCTAATACTTGATAAATTGCAATAATTGCAGCTATTAGCGATAGGACATACCCAATAATTCCAACAATTGGGTTTGATAAGAATGTTGTTAACTCATCCATGTTTTTTTTGAATCTCCGATTTATTTAATTGCCCAACTCTAAAAGGGTTATAACGCCGCATTAAGCGGAAATTTATAGTTGGCTATAATGTTTGAGGAACGAAAAACAGCCAACTGTAAATTTTCCGTTTAAATGCCTTGTTATGTTTT
>JBLIDR010000416.1:0-3036 GCA_047632655.1 Francisellaceae bacterium
TAAAACCAATTTTAGCCGGTTTGGCTCGTTAAATGGATTAATGATAACATAATTATCAAATAGACCATTTTCACACGCTAAATAGGCATTATAAGATTCGCGGTTATTAATAAGTAAAATAGCAGAGTGAGGGGCTATTTTATTTCTGTATTGCTCCAAATAATTTATATAATACTTAATGGTTTGTTTGACGTCATTTGATGATAACAGTAATACTTTAGGTTTCTGTCTTGAAATTTTATGTAACGATTTTTGAGTTAACTGGTAGGTAGTAAACTTTAGTTTTAAGTCCTTAATTTTTTCAATAACAGGCTTTGCGCTATTATGCTTTTGGTAAACCAGAATAACATCAGGTTGGCTCATTAGGCTTGTGTACTTCATTTTAAATACATTTCCTATAGTAAAGCTTGTGTCTGCAATTAATTATAAATAATCTGAAATAAAGTCATCTTCAAGTGGAACCAGTAATAAATTGTAGTTACTTTACTAAGTTATGTTAGCCGTGTTTATATGCCCGTGATGTGTTTTTTACTGATTTGCCCAAAAAGCTAAACAGTAGAAATAGTAAGAAAATAAACCGTGTTTCTTAAGATATATATCTATTGACAAAGACTATTTACATTATTTATTAAATAACTAACAATAGATTTTACGCGGCAGAAAAGTAAAAACAACTAAAATGACAAAAAATATCTAAGAGGATTGATCTAGATCACTCAGCTAGCTACGTAAATGTTAAATATAGAAAAATCACTCAACTCATAAAGGGTGAGTGATTTTTATACTGTTTTTTAATATCTATGACCGGTCTTTTTGTAAGATAAGTGCTACGTTCGGTCTGATTACTTCAGCAGACCTCTAATTATTGATCCTAACCTGGTATCTAAAATACGAAATAATAAATTTTTAATCAAAATAACTACTACTGACCCGCAGATATAAACCGATCAATTTCTGCTTCAACCATAGTTAGTGGCAATGCACCGTTACCTAGCAAAGCATCATGAAAATCGCGAAGACTAAATTTATCTCCTAACGCTTTTTCAGCTTTATTTCTAAATTTCCAAATAGCGAGTTCACCTAATTTATATGAAAGCGCTTGTCCTGGCCATGATATATAGCGATCTATCTCGGCTCTAACATTCGCTTGAGATAATGAGGTATTACTAGCTAGGAAATCGATACCTTGTTGTCTACTCCAGCCTTGTGCATGTATACCCGTATCGATAACTAGTCGACAAGCACGCCACATTTCATAACTTAGACGTCCAAAATGGTCATATGGCGTATCGTAAACACCCATTTCAACGCCTAATTTTTCTGAGTACAAGCCCCATCCTTCTCCATAAGCACTAAAATATAACGCCAAACGGAACTTAGGTACATTTTTTAGCTCGCTTGAAATAGCGGATTGATGATGATGCCCAGGCACTGCTTCATGCAATGTTAATGCGGTAAGTTCATATAAAGGTCGTTGGTTCAATTGATAAGTATTTAGCCAGTATGCACCACCACGATTACCACCAACTAAGGCGTTATTATATGATGCTGTTGTATAGTTTGGTGCAATCTCTTTAGGGACTGGCACAACACCGTAAGGAATCCGTGGCAATTTTCCAAAAAACTCAGGCATTACATAATCTATTCGTTTGGCAATATAGGATGCCTCTTTAAGCAGATCCTTGGCTGATTTTGCATAAAACTGTGGATCTGTCCGAAGAAAGTGAGTGAACTCTTCAAAGGTGCCTTTAAAGTTTAGTTTTTTTATAATTTCTGCCATTTCTGCTCGAATACGTTTTACTTCGCTAAGTCCCGTCTGATGTATTTGTGCAGCAGATATATTAGTTAAAGTCGTATAGGTTTTAATTTGATGAGCATAATAAGCTTTACCATTATTCATTTGCTCTGCGCCAATTGTTTTTGAGGCGGCTTGTAGGTATTCGCCACCTAAAAACTTAGCAAAAGAGGTAAAAGCGGGCATTGCAGATTGTGATATCGCTTGCTTAGCATAAGATCTAAGTAGTATTTTATTTTTTTCAGAGATAGTGTTTTTCATCTTCAAAAACGGTTTATATAAACTGCTTTTGGTTGGTTCTTGATATATCTGTGCTTGAACGGTAGGGAGTATGCCTTCAACAACAATTTTTGGTAACGTGAAATTGGTTTCAATACCGGTACGCATATTGGTGATATTCTCATTAAAATACCGTGGTATATCATTTAACCGGGCAATATAGTCTTGGTAATCTTCAACATTTTTCATCACTAAACCATTACTCATATTGAGTACGGACAGATAAAAACTACTGAAAGTGTTTAATGGAATACGCGATAAATTTAATTGATAACTCTCAATGGAATCCTCTATAACCCACTGAATTAATTTGTGATTAACGCGACTTTCTGCAGTAATTTTTTTAACATCAATACCGTTTAAACGGCTGAGAAATAAGCGCTCTGCTGCAAGGCGCCTATCATTATCTTGCGATGATACTCGGTTAAGTAAATGATTATATTTGTTCACCCCAACACGCGTGGCAGATAAGGGACTCTCTTTTAATGAATAATCCCATCTCTCATCAATAATTTCTGTTAACTGTTCATTGGCACTCATAGATATTTGGTTAGCGGCAATTAAGTTCGTGCTACAAAATAAAAGTCCTATAAAGACTAGCAAGCTAACGATGTTGTCACTTTTATTTAAGTTATTATTTGTCATCATGTTCTCAATTTTCTCTTATAGTTAAATGTTTACAAAATTAACATTTTAATAACATAGGTTAACAATGTAATTGATAGCTAAAATAAGAATGCAGTCGGTTACAGTTGTACCAAAGAGGTATATAATTCATGACATTTTGCCGTATTTGATAGCGTACTTCATAATTTTTTCAGTTAACGCTATTATGTCTTATCTGGGGTAGTTGAAGCCATTAAACCAGTCAGTTCAATTCAGAGTATAATTAACACAATACATGAGTGGTCTCTGTTGAGGTATAGAACGCAATTATTGGTAATAATGTTAATCCATCCCAT
>JBLIDR010000417.1:0-3026 GCA_047632655.1 Francisellaceae bacterium
AATAAAATTTTTGTGTTTCCTTCTAGTTGACCTTCTATAGAATCAATATTAATCGCGTAATTATTGTTTTTATTCAAGTTTAATTTAATATATTGAACACCTTGAATTTTAGCGCATACTTTATACATACCAAAAGTTGGATCTAAAGCGGCTATCGAATCAACTCTAGCATTACAAAACAAACGTATAAGTAAATCGATGCCTTCGTCACTACCTCTGGTCACTAAAATCTGGCTATTATTTATTTTATTATACCCTGCCAATTTTGATATTAATTGTTCAGGCTGTTGCTCTGGATAACGATTAATATTTTCTAAACCTATGGTTTTTGTATTGTCCCATGGCAACTCATTTGCATTAAGCCACACATCTCCAGCAAGCTTTTCTGAACGAGCAGAAGCATATGGCGACAAGTCTAACAAATCATCTCGAATTAAATTCTCAAATGACATCAGCACAACCTATGGCCTCTAAACGATATTTAATCGCATTTCTATGAGCATCAAGGCCTTCAATATTAGCAATATCCATTGCTAGAGGTCCAATGTTTCTAATGCCATCAATTGAAACCTCTTGCACACTTATAGAGGTCATAAAGTCTGTGGTTGACAATCCACTAACATTTTTTGCATAACCATAAGTTGGTAACACATGGTTTGAGCCTGTAACATAATCACCTAAAGCCTCTGGTGCCCAAGCACCAATAAATATAGAGCCAGCAGCAGTCACCTTCTCAACATGCTTACTAGAATCTATAGTTTGTATAATTAAATGTTCTGGAGCGTATTGATTACTGACCTCAATCGCTTCATTAATATTATTTGTCACAATAACTTTAATTTGTTTTGAAGATTCAGCTAAAATATTTTTTCTACTTAACGTTAGTATTTGTTTTTCAATTTCAATAATAACTTGTCTGCCCAGCGTATCATTATCAGTAACTAAAATAGCTTGAGAGTCAGGACCATGCTCCGCCTGAGCTAATAAATCAGCAGCAACAAAAACTGGGTTTGCTTTTTTATCAGCCACAACAAGAACTTCAGAGGGTCCCGCTGGCATATCAATACCTACACAACAATCTTCTTGTGATATGATTTGCTTTGCTTCTGTCACCCAAGAATTTCCAGGGCCATATATTTTATCTACTTTTGGGATAGACTCAGTGCCGTATGCCATAGCTGCGATAGCTTGAGCTCCACCAACTTTATACACTTCTGTAACGCCACATAATTTTGCCGCCAACAATATAAGTGGATTAATTTTTCCATTTTTATCAGGTGGAGTACAAACAATTCGTATCGGACATTTTGCGATTTGAGCAGGAATAGCTAGCATCATAAGAGTAGAAATCAAAGGCGCGGAACCACCAGGAACATACAATCCGACATTTTGTATTGGTCGATAAATTTTAGTGCATATAACCCCGTCATTTGTATCTATCTTCTGTGGTTTAGGTAAAAGCTCTTTATGAAAATATTGAATTCTATCAATAGCATCTTGCAGCATTTTTTGTTTTTTTGGAGAAGTTGTTTTTGATGCTATCAAAAAATCATTTTCTGTAACTTTGATCGAGCTTAGATCAACTTTGTCAAATTCTAATGAATAGGCTTTCAAAGCCTCATCACCATCGGTTTTAACATTGCTTAGTATCTCTAAAACACTTTTTTTAATTTGATCTTTATTACCAGACACTGGACGGTTAAGCACAGCATTTTTACCAATCTGATCTAATTTATTCCATTGTATAATTTTCATAAGTACTTACTCATTTAACTTAACATTTTTTCAATAGGTAAAACTAAAATTGAGCTAGCGCCTGCATCTTTTAACGCTTCAAGAGTTTGCCAGAAAACGCCCTCAGTTGTTACTACATGAACGACTACCTTATCTCCTTCATCCCCTAATGGGATAACCGTTAAACTTTCAGAACCAGGCAGTAATTTTTTTAGCTCATCTAAGGAATTTTTAGGGGCGTGAAACATGACATATTTACACCCTCTTGCCTTAATTACACCATTAATTCTATTTAATAATAACTCAAAAATATCTAACTTTGCTACAGATATTGGTTTTTGTGATTTAATTAGTACCGCTTGACTATCTAGTATTTTAGTAGCTTCTTTTAAACCATTTTCTTCTAATGTTTTCCCGGTTGAAACTAAATCACAAATAGCAGGAGCCATATTTAATATTGGCGCTATTTCAACTGAGCCTGAAATAGTTAAGATATCTGCATTTAAATTATTTGTATTTAAAAAATTTCTAAGGATATTAGGATAGCTAGTTGCTATTTTTGATCCATCTAGGTCTTGAATACCATTAAATTTTTTGTCCTTTTGAATTGCAATCGAAAGTCTGCATTTACTAAACCCTAGTTGTTTTGTTACTTCAAAATAAGATTTATTGTCATTATCAGCATAATCACATTCAAATAATACATTTTCACCAACAATTCCAATATCACATATATTATCTTTCACTAATGTGGGAATATCATCATCACGCACGAATAATACATCTATCGGCATATTTTCAGCATGACAGAATAAATCACTTCTGCTTGGCTTTAATTTTGCGCCACATTTTTTAAGCAAGTCCATAGATTCTTCATAAAGACGTCCTTTCTTTTGAATGGCTATTTTTAAGCGATCATTCATCATTAGTTTTTCCTTTGGTTAGTTTATTGTAAATAAAATTATATCCACCTTTCCCGGTTGACATACTGCGTGATACACGACCAACTGTGGTAACACTAATACCAGTTTCACTTGAAACGGTACGATATGATTTATCTTTTTTCAATTCATTACAGGCAAGCCATCTATCTGAAAAAGCATGCCGTTCTGCTGGCGTCGCGATATCTTCAAAAAACAGCTTAGCTTCTTTTTCATTACCAATCGAAGCAATTGCTTGATACAAGCTTTTAAGGTCTTTTAATTTGTTATTCATAAATAATTTTAATTTTAGCGATGTAGTGTTGTGATACTACGGTAATACATTATATTTATTTTGTAAATAAAAGTTAT
>JBLIDR010000418.1:0-3018 GCA_047632655.1 Francisellaceae bacterium
AAAAACGACTGGTAAAATTCCTTTATTGCGATGTAGCATAGATAGCTTTGTTAGGCTTGAATTTTAGCTGAAGTATGAAGTAATGGAGACGCATCAAGCTGATCTGCTTTCATCATCTCGGCAACCCATTCGAAAGCAGATAAGATATTGCTCTGCTCCCAGCCGCTAATATTATCAAACCTCTCGATAAAAAAATCTTGTAATAACTGCGGAGGATTATCTTTAAACATTAATGACAGTTTCTCCGTTGGCTGTATAAACACTTGTCTTTTGTCTTTAGTATCACGACATCTAACGATTAGAGATTTTCCCTCTAAACGATCTAAAATCGAGACAACTGTTGCTTTGCTTAAATCTACATTAGAGGAGAGCCGCGTAACGGTTAATTTTTTATGCTCTATAATAGAACTGCAGATAACAAGTTGTGGTCCTGTCAAACCATATCGCTGAACTAATTGGTTTGAATGCAAATCAATTGATCTAATAATTTTTCGTATGCTTCTGATAAGCTCTCTTGATTTATCCATATGTGAATCCAAATAATTGACAATACCGTTTAGTTTGACTATTATAGTTAGTTAGAATACTAACATTAATTTCAACAAATAAGTATACTATGAAAAATAAAGTTTTAAAAATATATAATGCCAATATACATCCAGGCGAGAAGGCAACATTAGCTTTACCTCTTCCTGTGCAGTACTCATGTTCGCCAATGTATATGCCTCTAAAAATTATCCATGGCAAAGTGAAAGGGCCTGTCTTGTTAATATTCAGCATGCTTGATGGGGTTGAATTTAATGGCCTTGCAATTATCAATCAGATATTTGATCAAATAGAAGCAAAAAATGTTCTAGGTACATTAATTACTGTGCCCGTATTAAACGTTTACGGGCTGACTCATTACCCCAAAACATCTCCATCTGGTGTCTCCATTAGCAATAGCTTTCCTGGTGACCCTAAAGGAAATTTTAGTGAGCGCATTGCTCATGTTTTTACACAAGAAATTTTAAAGTTAGCTGATTATTGTATCGAGTTACAGACAGGTTCTCTTAACCATGAAACATTACCACAAATCTATTGTAGTTTTGATGATGCTTTTCTAAAGAAGTTAGCCAAAAATTTTCAAGCACCAGTAGTTACCGAAGTAGAAATTTCTGATTCAGAGCTGCGTAAAACAACTGATGATTTGAATATCCCACTGCTTGTTTATGAAGCTGGCGAAGCAATGAGGTTTGATCAAATAGCCATCCAAACAGGGGTCAATGGTATACAAAATGTTATGAAAGATTTAGAAATGTTAGAGGGTGTCCCTGTCACTGATGTCATCCCTATGTTTTCTAAAAATGAGGACTGGCTAGTGTCACCATCATCTGGGATTTTATCAACAGAAGTTACATTAGGCCAGAAAATACAATCAGGAGAGAAAATTGGTAAACTATCTGATCCATTTAGCGGGGAAGATGGGACCATAATTAAATCTAATCTTAATGGTATTGTTGTTGGGATAAATCGCTCTCCTTTAATCCAGGAAGGAGAATCTATATTTAAAATTGCATCCTTTATAGATAATAAAAAAGCAGAAAATTCACTTGAAAAGTGGGATGATTTACAGTCTGACATCTTGGACTAACAATGGGAAATAATCAGAAAATAAGCCTTATAGGCATAACAATATGGCTTATTTGTGCCGTATTTTTTATGTATGAGTTTTTATTGAGAACTATTTTGGGTACTTTTGAACACCCAATCATGTACGATCTTAATTTGAGCTTAGTCACATTTGCTATTTTAAGTTCAACTGCTTACCAGCTGATCTATGGGGTTATGCAAGTTCCAGTTGGCATAATAACAGACCGTTTTGGACTTAAAAAAAGTTTATTTCTTGCTGTAGTTATTTGTGCGCTAGCAGTTATAGGGTTCGGTTCAACACATACATTTGATACTGCTGTTATCTTTAGGCTGTTAATGGGTTTTGGCTCGTCATTTGGATTCTTATGTTTATTGATAGCAGTGTATGAATGGATGCCCAGAAAAAACATTGCTTTATTTATAGGGCTATCTCAACTAATTGGCACTATGGGTCCAATGCTAGCTGCTGGCCCGCTCAATTCATTATCTTCCAGACCTGGAATTGAGTGGCGTTATATTTTCCATTCATTAGGCCTTATTGGCTTTATAATTGGAGTCCTAGTACTGCTTTTTGTAAAAAACAATAGGGCTTCCAGTAATACTTTTCAAATATTAAAAAAACCAGAATTGATTATGGGAAATATTTATAGGCTTGTTAGACAACCACAAGTATGGTTAATCGCAGTTTTTTCGGCATCTGTTTATTTTACGATTGAGTATTTATCTGAAAATAGCGGCAAAAGATTTTTAATGTTAAATGGTTATAGCTCAGATGTTTCATCATATATGCTTACTATTTCTTGGCTAGGATATGCTATTGGGTGTCCATTATTAGGCTTTATATCAGACCTTACTAATAAAAGAAAATCAATGATGGTTTTATCATCTATTTTCTGTATTATCTCTGCCTTGTTAATAATATATGCACCTATTAATATAGCAATTATTGTTATTGCTTTTTTCATGCTAGGGTTAGGCGCTAGCGGGCAAAGTATTGGGTTTGCGATTATGGCCGAACAATGTAGCTCCAGCTTTTTAGCTGTTGGCTTAGGCTTAAACAATGCTATGATAATGTTGGTGGTAGCTCTAAATGGGCCTCTAATAAGCTGGGTTTTATCAATGATTTCTGGGAATAATTTACCAACTATTGAGAACTATCAGTTTGCTTTTATTATTATATTGCTTTTTATGTTTCTAGCGTTTATTATTTCAGCCTTTTTTATCAAGGAAACATTTTGTAAATCCACAAAAGAAACAATTAAGCTATTGGTTTAGGCGTTAATGAAAGGAAGCATAAATATATTACTGATTCTAACGTATTGCCTTGCTGCTGAAAGCATTGATTCTTCTGGGCTCGAGGGATATCATCATCCATAGTCACAAATT
>JBLIDR010000419.1:0-3009 GCA_047632655.1 Francisellaceae bacterium
AAGTATATTATACTAATTGCTCTCATAGCTAAAAAAGCTATTTCATAATGGAGAATAGATGAAATTTATAAAATGGGCTAGCATAACCATTATTTGCTTAATTGTTTTAATTATTATTAGTTTGCTATTATTACCTAAATTGATTAGCGCTAATCAATTTAAACCACTAATAGAGGCACGTATTAAACAACAATCAGGCAGAAATTTAACCTTAAATGGTGATATCTCTTGGAGCATTTTACCAACCGTCAGCCTACAAGTTAACAATGGTGTCGTATCTAACCCCAAAAATTTTTCCAAAATGGGAAATTTTGCAACATTCGATAAAGTTACAGCATCAGTTCAATTACTACCCCTTTTAAGGGGTGAAGTTAAAATAAATAGCCTTAAATACTCTGGGGTAACTATAAACTTAAAGCGTTTAGAAGATGGTGAAGATAATTGGCATTTTATAAAAGAAAGATTACAGAGCCTTTCACTGAATAAAAATGAAAATTCTACTAAAGTTATTTTAGAAAACGAAAATACAAACAAACAACTATCAATGTCGATTAATGAAATTACGCTTAAAAATGTTAGAATTAATTACCAAAATAATAATCAATCTTGGTTTATATTGTTAAACCGTTTTAATATTAAATTACATTTAGATGAAAACACACATTCTACTGACTATAAACTTGATGTTAACTTTAGCACTAAAAATGTTAAAAATGCTAGCTCTGCTGGGTCTGGCAGGGTATCTTTTGGTAGTAATACAATTATTTTAGAAAATATAAGTCAGCAGTTTAATTTCATAAGTCGATCATTTGGATCTTATAATGCAAATGTTTCTGGAAATATTATATATAATTCAAAAACTAATTTAATCACTTCAAATATTAGCTTTTATGTGCAAAATTTATTAAATGCATATTTTCGTGATATATCATACAACAGTAAATCAAATAACTATTCATTAGAAGCAACTATTGATAGCGCCCAAGAAGCTGAAATTTTAAATCAATTTAATATCAACCTACCAACCAGTGATACTGTTGACCCAAATGTTGCTTGGGATATCCAAGATTTAACTTTTAATGTAAAAGGTAGTCAAAATAAAGTTGATTTTCAAAATATAAATGGAAATATCGGACGTTCAGAGATTAATGGAGATATATCCATAATAAACATAGAAAATCATCAATCAGAATTTAATTTGACTATCCGTCACTTGAATACGAGCGATTATATTAATTTAGGCAAAGCAGAAATATTTTTTCAAAGCATGCGTATTAATGGCAATTTAAATAATAACTTAGAGTCTGGTGAGATAAACTTAAAAGCAAAATCAGCTATTATAAGCGGCATAGACTTGAATCGCGTTGCAATTAAGTTTCAAAACTTTTTAAGGTCAATTGTTAACATGAATAATGTAGGCAAAAACTTTCAAGAAATGCGTCATGAGCTAATGGCTTTAAATCTATTGGGCGCTAATCCGAATATAGATAAAAACAACGGCAAAGAAACTAAAATGTATAATTTTTTGATGGTTAATTCTATAAAGGACCATACTATTTATTCAAGAGAACTCAGTTGGGACGGAAAAGACTTCACTCTTAAGGGAAATGGTCAAGTAGACTGGCAAACAAAAACTATTAATTATGCCCTTAGATCTTATGTTTATAATCCTAAAAATTCTGATTTACAGCCTTATCAACAAATTTATATTCCTTTTACCGTGTATGGTAAAATCGGGGAGATTAAGTTTTCTGGGAATCAAGAAGAAATTGAAAAGCAATTACAACCTATTATGAAAAAAACATTAGAAAATGTTATTAATGACAAAGCAAATAATCTATTAAAACAACTTACACATTAAAATTGATATGACCTATTCTGCTCATTCGAAATAATGGCGCTTAAATATGATGAAACTGTCTGATCTTAAAGGTGTTGGTAAAAAATTCATTGAGAGCTTGAATCAGAATCATATTTTCACTACATTAGATTTATTGTTGCATTTACCTCGCTCATATCAGGATAGAACAGATTTAAATAAAATAGATAACCTTATTCATGGCGACTTTGCTCAAGTAACTGGCATTATTCAAGCCACAAAAATTAATTATCATTCTAAACGTAAAATCCTGTCATGCGAAATTCAAGATGAAACAGGCTCTCTTGTATTTAAGCTATTTAATTTTTACCCAAATCAAATTCATACTCTATCAGCAGGACGCAAAATTTTATTATATGGCCAAGTAAGAATAAGCTCATACTTAGCTGAAATGATACACCCTGAATGGAAAATCATACCAAATGGTGAGTTAACCTTAGCAAAACATCTTACACCCCTCTACAGTACCCTCAAAGGCATTGGATCAAAACGTATTCAATCTTATATTCAACAAATATTAAAGCCTGAAAACTTAACAGCAGTGCAAGATTTAATGCCTGAAAAATATAAACAGAAACACAACTTAGTGCCACTAGGTGAAGCTATAAACTTTTTACATTCTCCAGAACAAGGCGTTGAATTAGTAAAGCTACAACAAGGGCAATATAAACAACAAAAAACTATTATTTTTGAAGAGCTTCTAGCACACTGTCTCTCAGCACAAAAAGTTAAAGCACAATATCAAAAACAAAAATTTTATCCCATTAATAAAATAACCACATCTTTAAATAAATTTTTAGATAATTTAGATTTTTCATTAACCAAATCACAAATCAAAGTTATTTCTGAAATTCACCAAGATTTATTTAATTCAAAGTATATGTCTAGATTAGTGCAAGGTGATGTGGGCTCTGGAAAAACAATTGTTGCTGCTTTGACAATTCTTCCCGTGCTAAAAAATGGATATCAAGCAATTATTATGGCACCAACCGAAATTCTTGCTGACCAACATTTTGCTAAGTTCAAACAATGGTTTGGCCCATTAGGTTATGACATTACGCTACTTCTTGGCAAGCAATCAGCAAAAGATAGAAAAAAAAAGCTATCTGAAATCAAATCTGGTAAAACGC